>NZ_JANSIH010000417.1:0-16757 GCF_047462075.1 Synechococcus sp. R55.2 | reverse complement strand
GATCAACCCCTGACACGGGCCTCGTTTGTGCCCAGCTTTCAGTTGCCGGCGGAACCGGCAACCCCAAAGGATTCCGCCCCGCTAACGGGGTCGCCAAAGCATCGCGTAGCGATAACGGCCTCTTGAGGCGGAAACCATGAACTGGTTCCAGCGAGTGGGCAGCAGTTTTCTCCTGACCGGTCAGGTGATTCTGCATCTGATGCGGGGCCGTATCCATCGTCGCAACACCCTGGATCAGCTTGCGGCGGTGGGGCTGGAGTCGCTGCTGATTGTTTTGATTACGGCGGTGGTGATCAGCGGTGTTTTCACCATCCAGTTGGCGCGGGAGTTCATCAACTTTGGCGCTTCCTCCCTAATTGGGGGAGTTTTGGCGATTGCCCTTGCCCGCGAGCTGACACCGGTGGTGACGGCGGTGATCTTGGCCGGACGGGTGGGATCCGCTTTTGCTGCCGAGCTGGGCACCATGAAAGTCACGGAGCAGATCGACGCTCTGCTGTTGTTACGCACCGATCCGGTGGATTATCTGGTGATCCCGCGGGTGCTGGCTGCGGGGCTGATGCTGCCGGTGCTCACCATCCTCTCCCTGCTGACGGGGCTGGTGGGGGGGATGGTCATCTGCGCTTCGGTTTACAATATTCCTGCCACGGTGTTTCTCAACTCGGCGCAAACCCTTCTGACCTCTTGGGATTTGCTCGTCTGTTGTTTGAAGGCGATGGTGTTCGGGTCTTTGATCGCCATTGTTGGCTCCAACTGGGGCCTTTCCACCAGCGGGGGAGCCAAGGGGGTGGGTCGCTCCACCACCGATGCAGTGGTTACGGCGCTGCTGGGCGTGTTTGTCACCAACTTCCTTATTTCTTGGCTGTTGTTTCAGGGGCCGGGGAGCGCCCTCAGCCGCGCGTTGTAGCCACTTCTGCTGTCCCGTTAGCGTTGCGGAGCAATAGGGAGAGAGCTAGGATGGGATCCCCTTTCCCTTCAGCGGTGCAGAGCACTTTGCGAGTAGAATTTCAGATTTTCCGACAGTTGCCGCCGGAGCCGCCCCGCTGGCAGTCCTTCTGGCTGGAGACATCCCCTGGCGCCACCATTCTCGATTGCCTCAACCAGATCAAGTGGGAGCAGGATGGCAGCTTGGCCTTCCGCAAAAACTGCCGCAACACCATCTGTGGCAGTTGCGCCATGCGCATCAACGGTAGGGCAGCCTTGGCTTGTGGCCGACATGTGGGCGAAGAGCTGGATCCCCGCAGCCCCCAGCCGCAGCCTATTCGCATCGGCCCTCTGGGAAACCTGCCCGTTCTGCGGGATCTGGTGGTGGATATGCAGCCCTTCTGGAACGATCTCAGCCGGGTGGATCCCTTTGTCAGCACGGCGGGGCGACGCATCCCGGAGCGAGAGTTTTTACAGCTGCCTGCCGAACGGGAGCATCTCAACGCTGCCGGTGGCTGTATTCTCTGCGGAGCCTGCTATTCCGATTGCAATGCCAAAGAGGTGAACCCAGAGTTTGTCGGCCCCCATGCTCTGGCCAGAGCCAACCGCCTCGTCCAAGACAGCCGCGACAGCCAACGGGAACAACGCCTGCAGGCTCTGGATAGCTTGGCTGGTGTCTGGGGCTGTACCCGCTGCTGGAACTGCAACAGCGTCTGCCCGATGGGCGTGGCACCTCTGGATCAAATCACCGAACTCAAACAGGGGATCCTCTCCCGCCCTGTAGACAAGACCGCTGCTCTGCCCACCGACCGTTCCCCATCGCACGCTGTTCGCGCTATTCGGACGGAGTCCTTGCCCATAGCCATCCGCCACCGCAAGACTCTGGTGCAACTGGTGCGCTCCGGTGGTTGGATAGATGAGCGCCGCTTTGCCCTGCAGGTGGTGGGCCGGGATCCCAAAGGGCTGCTCAGCTTGGTGCCTTTGGGTCTGCGCCTGTTGGCCAGGGGCAAATTTCCCTTTCGCTTCCAGCCCTCTGCAGGGGCGGCGACGGTACGGCGGCTTATCGACACAGTTAGGCAGGAAGGAAGGGATCCCCTCTAGGCTCCAGTTTTGAGGTTGTCTTGGCCGGAAATCAATCTGGCACTCAAAATCCGATCCCCCACTTTGATGTGGCGCAGCACCTCCGTTCCCTCTGTAACGTACCCGAACACGGCATAGCGGCCATCCATGAGGTTTAACCCCGCCGGGGTGAGATCCGGCTCAGCCATAAAGATGAAGAACTGAGAAGAGGCGCTGTTGGGATCGTCGGGATAGCGGGCCATGGCCACCGTCCCTTCGGCGGAAAAGGGCAGAGCCGGTTCCACATCCCACAGGCCCATCTGATCAAAAGTCTGGCCGTAGCGGGGCATCACCTCGCCTTTGGCGCGAATCTCCATAGGAATGGTGCGAATTTTTCCGGTGGCGGGATCCACATAGCCATCGGCAGGGCCAGGGGGATCCCCGGCCTGCGCCAGGAAGAAGGTCTCCACCCGGTCAAAGGTCAGGCCATCGTAGAAGCCCCGCTGCACCAGGTCGGCAAAGTTGCCGGCAGTGATGGGGGCGCTGTAGCCATCTAAGGTGATCACCATGCGCCCAGCGGTGGTGTTTAGCTCCACCTCTGCCCGCCCCAAGAGCTGAGGTTTGTCGGCATACTCAGCAGGCACTGTGTAGGGGAAAGCCCCCACCCAGTTGTTTTCCAGGGATCCCAACTCGTCCACTAGACGGTCGTAGGCAGCGCGGGCCTCTTCTTTACCCTTGGATTTGCGCTCGCTGGCTTGGCCGATCACCCGCAACTGCTCCCGCAGCGCAGCCATCTGTTCAGAGGCTGGGGTCACCCGATCCGGGGGCAAGCCGGCCAGCAGGGAATCTCCATAGCGATCCAAGAGGTGCTCTACCTGGCGCACATCTCCCCGCACCGCTGACCAGCGGTTGTACTTCAGGTCGGTGTCGATTTTGG
Organism: Synechococcus sp. R55.2; assembly: GCF_047462075.1. NCBI lineage: Bacteria > Bacillati > Cyanobacteriota > Cyanophyceae > Synechococcales > Synechococcaceae > Synechococcus > Synechococcus sp. R55.2. The sequence goes on along the minus strand of NZ_JANSIH010000417.1, from coordinate 13,840 downwards.
AGATGGCCTCATCAATTTCCAGCAGCTTCGTTTCCTGAATAGGCAACGCCCGCCGCAACAGGGTACGTGGATCGGTAATGGCATCCCCCTGGGGCAGAGCCAAGGCCGGGATCCCCCAGAGCGCCACCCCGCAGAGCAGAGCAGCTACGTAGAGGCCAATCCGGCAAAGGGATCCCCATTGCCAAAATCCTTGGGCACGCTGCGTCATGGTTCCTACCGACTGCAAAACCACTCCTGTCTCAGCCTGACATCCCACCGTCACAGGCGGCAAGCGCTGTCAAACCTCGATAGATATCTCCACGACTGGCTCACTCCACCTGGGGGAAAGCCGTCATCGCTACACGACGCTTTTGCGACCGCAATAGCGGGACCAACTTCTCCAAGGGCATGGCTACACGGCTCTCCTACCTAGTTGGTTGGCGTCGGTGTTGGCGTCGGCGTTGGCGTCGGTGTTAGTGTCGGGGTAGAGGCAGGAGTGGGTCGAGGTGTCGGAAAGTCCGTCGGTGCAGGAGGTAGGGGCACCGGAATGCGGAGGCGGCAGGGCTGATCCGATTGATTACCTTCTGGGGCATAGCAAACGCGAATAAGATCCTCCACAAAGCGGAGCTGATTAAAACTAAGTTGATCCGCTTGTCGAATGATGTCAGTGATGATCTCCTCCAAGTTTCGCGCTGTTCTGGAAAGAGGTACGCTGACAAACAAAATGTTTTCCAGATCCCTAATTTCTGGAGGCGCTAAGTTGAAGAAAGACACTCTATCCCGTTCCCGCAGCAAGATGCGATAAAGGGCTTCACTCCAAGGGGAAACATCCACGGCTGCGCTGAAAACAAATCCCCGCAGGGGTGTAGGCTGGCCGGACTGACGCCCTTGGCCCAGGAGATTGGACTGAACCGATACCAATTTCCCCGGCGGCTGAGTAATCGATCCGGAAAAGGGGATGGTGAACCGCAAGTTGCCCTCCAAGGCAGTGGTTGACAAGGCAGGCAACAAAATGTCCCCTCTTGAGCTTAGGTTGAACAACTCAACCTTATTGCCTCTTGAAAAGAGCGGCCCTCCCGAACAAAGGGCGGCTGTTGAGCCTGAAGGGCAAAGCTGAGCAAAGGGATCCACCACCAATCCCAAAATGGCAGAGGTAGAGCCAGAGCCAGAGCCGGGATCCCTTGGCGGCGACCCCACGGTCGAGGGGCTGCTGGAGGTACCACCACCGCAACCTTTCAGGAAAACCGTTAGGGAACCTGTAAGCACTGCCGCCAGGACAAGCGCAGCCGGTTGCCAAAATCTTCTGGGTATACCGAGTCGTCGAAACATTTGCTTATCGCCTCGCTCTCGATTAAGGATGTTGTCAGCCTGCGGAATGACTCTAGCGGGATCCCACCGTGAGAACAGCGTCGCTGAATGGCGCCACAAAACGGCTGCCTTCTCTCTCAACTCTCAGCTCGCCACTGAGAAGATAAGAACCAGCAGATAGCGGAACATTGCTTTGCACCCTCATTTGCAGGCGGTGCTCCCCAATAGCAGCAGGGAATAAGTTGGCAAAGGGAGCTTCCAGCCCTTCAGAAAACCGTGCCAGCACAAAAGTCCCCTCAGTAGCTGCAGCCAGACGCTGTAACTCCAGAAGATTCAAATCGACCCCCAACCCAACCACATACACGGTGAGTTTTTGTCCTCGCTCTCTGGCCAAAGTTGTCAGCTCCTGAGTAGCTTGGTTGATGGAGCGGGTGCTTTCGTTGTCAATCCCATCGGTGAATACCACCAAGCGGCGGTTGAAACGCTCGGTGGGCCGAAAGTCGCTCAAGAAACGCCCGGCTTCTACCGTGGCATCGTAAAGGGCGGTGTTCCCTCCGGGAACAGCACGCAAAACCCCTCGTCTCAGTAGCTCTTTGTCGCTGGTGAAGTCTTGCAACAGCTGAGCCGTGCGCAGAGGCTGCCCCAGGGCTGTAACGCCAAAGCCTGCTCCCCGGTTGTCAAAGCGCAGAATGGCGCCCAGATCCAGGAGTGCAGGGCGAAATTGATCCAGGAGCCGAAAAACAGCCAGGAAGCGCCGAGATTGGGGATCCAAGACCAACAGGCTGCCTGAGCCATCCATCAGCACAGCCATGAGCAAAGGCCGCTGAGGCAGATCCGGCGGGGGGTTCTCGATCCGGGTGGGTGTCAGGGTCAAGGCTACCGGCTGCGGGATCCCTAGCAAATCGGTTACCCGGTTCACCTGCAAGCTGACCTGGCCGGCGGAGAGCTGGGTTACCGGTTGGGGCGGATCCCCGCCTTGCAAGAGGGCAAGGTTGAACTCCATTTCCCCTTGTGTGCCAGAAAAGGAGCGGGTCAGAGCGCCATTGAACGTCAGGCGAGCTTGGGATCCCACAGCCGACGGCTCAATGCCTGTACCGCCAGAAGAGCCACAGCCGACAAGGCAGCTTCCCACGAGCACCAGGAGAAGCAGCCAACCAGCTTTTTGGCTTTTTACTTGACCGGGCTGTATTTTTACAGTCATTGCAGCTGCCAGTGCAAGCATAGTGGGGTGGCATGAAAGTACGGAGTTACAATACCACCCAGTAATTCTGAAAGCTACTGTAGCGCTTGGTGTAGGCTTAAAGATTTTTACTGCAGTTAGAGGATCTCGAGTTCATCTTTTTTCAATCTTTTTTCACAATGCGAGCACAGCGGGTCTCAGCTTTGAGCCTAGTAGGGCGGCTAAAGCCTGTCTGCTCCGAGAATTGCTTCGAGATAAAGACCCCTTTGTTTTGCCACTTGTGGCAAGCGTTCTCGCTGACCAATTGTCAAATAAGCCGGCGCTCTCCTCCGTGGCCTATAGTTCATAGCAGCTCATCAGTGCAGGTGTAAGCTCTAAAAGGATCCCCTGGGTGAGGAGGAGAACTGAACATGGCGGCAAAGCAACTCAAGTTCTATTGGAGCCCCCAACACCAGCTCTTTAGCTGCGATGGCGCCAAGTTGGAGGGGCACGGCTACATCCAAACCAACCCCTCCCATGACCTGGTTCACCTGCTCATTGCCGCCAACGGCAACATGCCCTGGCAGCCGGTGGAAAGCCGCGAGCAAACCTGCTTTGCCGAGTACAACGCGGTAATGCTGGAGCACCTGTTGGTCAACTGCTTCAACGCAGCGGTGCTGGGATCCCTGCCTGCTCAGCAGATCATCCCAGAGGCGCGGAAGTTCTTGCGGTGGTTTGTTTCAGAACACTACGCCCCTTTCCCGGTTTCTGAAGAAGAGGCTTTTCGTCGCTTTGCTGCGCACCTGGATATTGAGCGCATTGTGCGTTTGTTCCCCTATTTTTACAGTCTGCGGGCTTGGGAATGCTTCAGCCTCGATTACCGCGCCGAGACCTACGACCTGGAGTTCACCTCCGAGGATGATCCCGTTCGAGAGGCCCCGGAATGGGCGGCGGATCCCAACATTTTGGAGACTCAGGAGCTGGTGCGGCAAAAGCTCTCTGAGGCAGTAGCCGAGGCGGGCTCGATCCGGCCCAAACCGGAGCCCGTTTTCCCGCCAACTTCGTCAGCTTCTCCTCTGTCCGATCCCCCAGCCAAGACCAGGCAGAAAAAAACCGGACTCGGCTTCAAGCCTGCCCGTTGATGGATCCCCTCACCCCTTTCCCACAGGGAGAGGGGAAGACTAATCTGCGCCTTTCACTAGCCGACGAAAGGCCTTTTTGCCCACCTGCAAAATCCGCCCGGCCAGCTCCGAGGCATGGGCAAACTCCAGGTCGGGATCCTCCACCTTTTGCCCATCCAGCCGCACGGCGCCCCCTTGAATCTGCCGACGGGCCTCGGCGGCACTCTTGCACAGGCCACACTCACGCAGGATGTAGCTGAGTTTAACAGGGTAAGACAACCCATCGATGGCAAAGGTGGGGATGGATCCCGTTTCCGCAAGGCTACCTTCTAGCACCAACGCTTGAGCGGTGCGCTGGGCCTCTTCTGCCGCTGCAGGGGAGTGAAACTGGGCCACTAGGGTCTTGGCTAGGAGGATCTGCCGCTGGCGGGGATCCTGCGGCAGCTCGGCAAGGGGCACTGAGGTGAGCAACTCAAAGTAGCGCTCCACCAGGTGATCCGGCACCTTCTCCAGCTTGGAGTACATGGTGAGGGGATCCTCGGTCAGGCCCACGTAGTTGTTTTTGGACTTGGACATTTTCTGGTACCCGTCCAACCCCTCCAAAAGCGGCACCGTCACGCAGAACTGCGGCGCTTGGCCCTTCCAAATTTGCAGATCCCGACCGGTGAGCAGGTTAAAGCGCTGGTCGGTTCCCCCCAGTTCTACGTCGGCTGCCAGAGCCACCGAGTCGTAGCCCTGCAGGAGGGGATAGAGAAATTCGTGCAGATAAATTGGCGTTCCAGCTCGGTAGCGCTGGGCAAAGTCTTCTTTGGCCAGCATCTGCCCCACCGTCATCTGGGCCTGGAGTTCGATCAGCTCGCTGAGAGTCAGGTGGGCCAGCCACTCGCTGTTGCGGCGCACCTCCAGCCGACCGGGGGTCTCAAAATCCAAGATCTTGCCGGCCTGCTCCAGATAGGTGCGGGCGTTTTCCTCCACTTCTGCTGGGGTGAGGCGGGGACGGGCCTCCGATTGGCCGGTGGGATCCCCGACCAGCGCCGTGAAGTCCCCGATGAGCAAAATGGCCACATGGCCCGCATCCTGGAACTGGCGCAACTTGCGCAACACCACTGAATGGCCCAGGTGTAGATCCGGTCGGGTGGGATCGATGCCCAGCTTCACCCGCAGGGGACGATCCGCTTGCGCCAAGCGCTCCGCCAGGGCAGCAGCTCCTCCTGGAAAGATCTCGGCCACCCCCCGCTCAACAATTTGGGCTATCAACGGATCCCGGTACGTTGGCGAAACTGAGGCTGACGATAAACTCAAATCCTGCTCCTCCGGCTGAACCCATGAGCCATTTTAAGCCCACGCAAAAGATGCTCGATTCTCAACTCAAGATCTTCTCCCCCTAGCCCGGTTGGAGTTGTCGATGGGCAGGGTTGGCCATCCTGCTGCCCCAATAGACGCCGCCCTATAATGGGTCTGGCTTGTTGTTGCTTTGCAACACGGACGTGACAGGGTTTTTGACGTGACCTACGGTCGCAGACCATTGGCCCGCCGGGCGAGAAAGCCGGGGTTGGAGCGTGTCTCCAATTCCCCTTTTTCCGGATCGGGGTTTGACGAGCATGCCGACTATACCCCACCCACCCGCCCCTCCCGGATTGCCCAGGTTGCCGGTGTGGTGGGCAATCTGTTGCTGGGATCCCTGCTCTTGGGATCCACAGCAACGGCTGCCGGATTGGTGGGGTTGGCCATCAGCTTTCGCAACTTGCCGGATGTGCATCAATTGCGGGATTACGTGCCCATTGCCACCACCCACATTGTCGATATTCGGGGCGAGCCCATTGCCAGCCTACACGGGGAGGCCAACCGAGAAGTGATCTCCCTTGAACAGGTCTCACCGGAAATGAAAAAGGCTTTGCTGGCCATTGAAGACAGCCACTTCTACACCCATCCAGGCATTAATCCGGTCAGCTTGGGCCGGGCGATCCTGGGCAGTGTAGAGGGGGGTATAGGCTCGGCGGGAGGGGGATCCACCCTGACAATGCAGTTGGTCAAGAACCTGTTTTTGAGGCCGGAGCGTACCCTCAGCCGTAAAGTCGCCGAGATCGTGTTGGCGGTGCGTCTAGAGCAAGTCTTCAGCAAAGACGAGATCCTGGAGATGTACCTCAACCAGGTGTACTGGGGGCACAATCTCTACGGCATCCAGGCGGCGGCCCGCAGCTACTTCAACAAGGATGCGTCTGAACTGAACTTGGCTGAAGCGGCGATGTTGGCTGGGATCCTGCCGGCCCCGGAAACCCTCAGCCCCTTTCGCAACCTGGAGGGAGCCAAACGGCGGCAACACCTGGTGCTGGATCGTCTGGTGGAGCTGAAGTGGATTACCCCCGAGGAAGCCCAGGCGGCGCGGGAGCAAAAGCTGACCTTAGGCCGCATTACCTCCTTTCAAAGTAACGCCCCAGCAGTTACCGACGCCATTGAGGCGGAGCTGCGGCGCCGCTATGGGGAACAAGCTCTAATGCAAGGAGGTCTGCGGGTTCAGTCCACCATCGATCTGCGTCTGCAGCGCCTTGCCCAGCGCATTGTCAATGAAGATGGCCCCCGCATTGGGGCAGCTCGTCGTGCCGATCAAATGGCTTTGGCGGCAGTGGATCCCCGTACCGGCTATGTGAAAGCCATTGTGGGCGGGATCAACGCTCAGCGGGGCCAATTTAACCGCGCCACCCAGGCGTTTCGCCAAACGGGATCCACCTTCAAGCCTTACGTATACTACGCAGCTCTGGCCAGCGGGCGCTATTCACCCGGCAGCATTTTGGAAGATACCCCCGTCACCTATCCCGGCTCGCCGCCCTACAGCCCGAAAAACTACGACAACACCTTTTATGGCCCCCTCACCTTTGCTCGGGCTTTGGAGCTCTCCCGCAACGTGCCCACGGTCAAGTTGGCCGATGATGTTGGGATCCGCAACGTCATCGCAGCGGCTCAGGCCACCGGCATCAGTGCCGAGATGTTTCCCAACTTGGCTACAGCTCTGGGCTCGGCCAGCGTCAGCCCCCTGGAGATGGCGGCCAGCTATGCGGTCTTTGCCAATGGCGGATATCGGGTGGAGCCGACCCTCTTGGCCCAGGTGGTGGATCGCAACGGCCAAATCCTCTTCGAGGCCAGGCCCCAGCCGGAGCGGGTTTTGGATCCCTGGGCGGTGGCGGTGCTCAACCAAATCCTCAAAGGGGTAGTGACCCAAGGCACCGGGAGGGCAGCTCGTCTGGACGATGGGCGACCTGTAGCCGGCAAAACCGGCACCACCTCTGATTTCCGCGACGCTTGGTTCATCGGCTATGTGCCGCAACTGTCTACCGCCATTTGGATCGGCAACGACAACAACTCCCCCATGCTGCCCGGCACCGCCGGCGGGGCCTTTGTTGCCCCCACCTGGAAGCGCTTTATGACCGAGGCTCTGCAAGGGATCCCACCCCAGGACTTTCCCAGCCCGCATCAGTTCCGTCGTCCCTAGGGGGGATCCATGACCTACAGCGAAGAGCGGCTGGCGCGTATCGAGCGCACGGTGGAGGCCAATGCCCAGGCCATCGCCCAACTGACCCGACAGAACCAAGAGGTGCTGCAAACCATTGCCGGCACCGAGGAGCGCATTGCCAGGGCCGAGGAGCGCATTGCCAGAGCCGAGGAACGCATTGCTGGCGCCGAAGAACGTCTGGAGGCCGAGGTCAAACGCTGGGACGAGCGGTTTTTCCAGCTCAGCCGCGATACCCTCAACTTCACCCGCAATGTAGTGACCATCGCCGCCATCACGGCTGTTTTGATCCCCCTGCTCAGGGATGTCGCTCCCCTGCTGATCGAGCTGTTGCGGGAGGGATCCCGTTAGCGCTTTCCAGCCGGGACGATCTCGCTTTTCCAACCGCTGGCCAACAAGTGGTTATCGGCAATTGCGCTGAGACAGCCGCGATTCCACCTCTCTGGGGTCGAGCAGGGTTCCAACCGGAATCGAGGTGTCCAAGGGATCCCAAAGCGTAGTGATTCTGAGTTACACTAAGACTGCAAAGAAAGGTAACGCCTTTTTCTGGTTCTCCTGACCCTTCACCGCGTTCTTTCTTGCATTCCTTGCACAAGACACAGAGGACAGACGATTATGGCTTTTGAACTCCCGGCTCTGCCCTATCCTGCTGACGCGCTGAAGCCCTACATGTCGGCAGAAACTTTCTCCTACCACCACGGCAAGCACCACGCAGCCTACGTAGCCAACCTGAACAAGCTCATCGAGGGCACCGATCTGGCCAACAAGTCTCTGGAGGAGATCATCAAAGCCACCTTTGGGGATCCCAGCAAAGTGGGTATCTTCAACAATGCTGCCCAAGTTTGGAATCACACCTTTTTCTGGGAATCCATGAAGCCGGGCGGGGGAGGTGCGCCTACCGGGCCTATTGCCGACAAGATCAACGCCGATTTCGGCAGCTACGACAAGTTTGTCGAGGCTTTCAAGACGGCGGCTGCCACCCAATTTGGCAGCGGTTGGGCCTGGCTGGTGCTGGACAACGGCACCCTGAAGGTCACCAAAACCCCCAATGCCGAAAACCCCCTGGTTTACGGCCAAACGCCCCTGCTCACCTTGGATGTGTGGGAGCACGCCTACTACCTGGATTACCAAAACCGGCGGCCTGACTTCATCAGCGCCTACCTGGAGCACCTGGTGAACTGGGATGCCGCCAATGCCCGGCTGGCTGCCGCCTGACTCTACCTGTTCTGGGATCCCTTGACGGGGGATCCCATCGAGGACTAGCCTCGCGTAGCTTTTTGCGGAGGGATCCTTGTGGATCCCTTTTTTGCGCCTAGTCTTTCCCCAAGCGTTCTCGCTCCTCGCGCAACCGCTCCAGAAAGCCAGGGGTGGGAGGTTGGGTTGGAGGGGCTGCAAGGGGAGCAGGAGTTGGAGCAACCCGGTTCACTTGGGGAAACAAAGGTTGATTGATGGGCTGCGGCGGGAGAGGTTTGGCTGGGACAGGGGCTGGAGAAGGTGGAGCAGCGGGCGTGGGCACTGCAACCGGTCGGGGCGGCGGCACAGCAGGGGCTGGAGGAGGAGGTGACACCTGCTGAGTTGGAGCAGGGGGCTGAGGGGTAGAGGACACTGCCTCTGGAGTTGCCGCTGGCCTGGGTGTGGGCTCGCTTGCAGACTCACCCATTCCCGGATCGGGGGCAGGATCATCCTCAAACACCAGTTCACCCTCCGGATCCCGCGGCAGCCAGTCCAGCAGAGGTTCAGGAGTGGCTGAGGGATCCCGCTCAGGGTGCTCTGCACCGCCGACTGGAAGGGGGCGTTCGGGGGCAGCAGGCGGTCTTTCGCTGCCTGGGCCCGGATCCAACAGCAGACGCAGGCCCCAGAAGGTGCTCCCCGCAATGACAACAAAAAGGGCTATCCCAGCCCAGAGGGGAAACGGCTTGGCCTCGGGCTCTGCCTGGGTACTGAGCAGGTGTGTGCCCGACTGCCCTGCATCCACCGCCGCCAGGGTGCGCTCGGAGAAGATGGGTGCGGTTGGGGGGGGCGCGAGGGAAGAGCTGGCAGCGCTCTGGGAGTGCAGGGATCCCTCCAATTGGGCGCTGAGAACCTTCATATCTTGGGGCCGCTGGTCGGGATCTTTGGCCAGACAGGAGAGCACCACCTGTTCCAGCTGCAGCGGAATCTCATAGGGCAAATTCGAGCGATCGAAGGGCTGAGGCTGTTGGTAATTGTGGGCCTCGTACCAGCCGGGGAAAGAATCGCTCTTGGGTCGCAGAGGTTGTTGCCCGGTCAACATGCGGTAGAGCACTACGCCAAGCGAGTAGATATCCGAGCGGGCATCCAGGGCTTCCCCGCGCAGCTGTTCGGGAGAGGCATAGCGCACCGTACCCAAAAAGCCGGTGGTCTGGGTGCCAAGGGCAAGGGAAACGTCGCTGAGGAGCTTGGCAATGCCGAAATCCAAGATTTTGACGGTCTCCCCCAACGTTTCATCTTTTAGGACGAAGAGGTTGCTGGGTTTGATGTCGCGATGGATCACCCCCTTGATGAGATGGCCATCCTGCTCAGTCTCCAGGTTGTGGGCGTAATAGAGACCGGCGCATACTTGGCGGGCCATCCTCACCACCTGTTGAGGCGGCAGCACCGGCTGCTTGAGCATTAGCTCCCCCAAACTGCGCCCCGTTAGGTATTCCATCACCAGGTAAGGTTGGTCGTTCTCTAGGCCATAGTCCAATACCTTGACAATGGCAGGGTGCTCCCCCAACAACGTGCTGATGCGAATTTCCTGCTGAAAACGTTTGTGCAACTGGCGTCGGGTGTTGTCATCGCCTGCTAAGTTTTGGTGCAACAGCTTGACCGCCACCGGACGGTTGAACAGGCGCGTATCGACAGCCTTGAACACCCGCCCCATGCCACCTGCTGCAATGCTGTGAACCAGTTGATAGCGCTGGCCGATCACTTTTCCAGGAGCAAGCTGGTGCATAGGCAGCCTAGGAGCATGTACCCTCTGATTCTAATGCGTGTTTCTCGGGGGTTTCTCCCGCCTTTCTCTGGGCACTACTGCCAAGCTGTTTTCACTGCTTAATGTGTCTTAATGTGTCTGATGTACTTACTTTTGAATACTTATTAAACGCCCTGCCAGTAATTGAAGGCCGGACAAAGTCTGTGGGGCATCGAGAGCTACTTGGATCTGGAGGGATCTGATAGACTCATGCGGGCGCTTTGCCGGGTCTGTTATCGCTGTCTGTCGGGTATTTATGCTGGCTCACTGGCTGCAAATTTCGGGGATCCCTCTAGCCCTGATCGGCCCTGTTGAGAATCCGGTGCTGGTGTTTTTGATCATCCTGACCATCATGCTGGTGGCTCCCTTGCTATTTGAGCGGCTGCGCCTGCCGGGGATCATCGGGTTAATCTTGGCTGGGCTGGTGGTGGGGCCCTACGGCTTGGGCATCTTGCGGCGGGACGAGACCATCATCCTGCTGGGCACGGTGGGGCTGTTGTTTCTCATGTTCATGGCGGGGCTGGAGACCAGTCTGGAAGATTTGAAGCTCAATGCCGGGAAGGCCACCATCTTCGGGGCGCTCACCTTTCTGTTGCCCATGCTCATCGGCACAGCAGCCATGTTGGCCATTGGGTATGGCTTTCTGGCGGCGGTGCTGGTGGCCTCTTGTTTTGCCTCTCACACCCTGATCGGTCTGCCCATCATCTCGAAGCTGGGGTTGATGCGCCTGCAGACGGTGAGGGCAACTTTGGGGGCCACCCTTATCACGAATGTCCTGGCTTTGTTGGTGCTGGCGGTGGTGGTGCGCGCCCACCAAGGGGAGCTGTCGCTGCGCTTTTGGCTGACGTTGATCCCTTCCATTGCCCTCTACACGTTTGCCACCCTGTGGGGGGTGCCTAAGCTGGGCAGTTGGTTCTTTCAACGCTTTGGTCACGACGAGGGAGCAGAGTTTACTTTCGTGATCGCCACTTTGTTTGTGGTGGCCTACGGAGCGGGGTTGATCGGCATTGAGCCGGTGGTGGGAGCCTTTCTGGCCGGGACGGCCATTACCCCCATCATCCCCCAGCTCAGCCCCCTGATGAACCGGATCCAGTTTATCGGCAACACCCTGTTTGTGCCTTTTTTCTTGATCTCGGTGGGGATGCTGATCAATCCCGGCATTCTCTTGGGAGAGCCGCGCTCGCTGCTGGTGGGAGGGGTGATGATCGCAGCGGAGGTGGTGAGCAAGTTTCTGGCCGCTTGGATCCCGGCCCAACTGTTTGGCTGGCGCTTTGCCAGCGCTATGGTTATGTTCGGCCTGTCGATGGCTCAGGCGGCGGCTACCCTGGCGGCCATCACGGTGGCTTTTCAGGTGGAGTTGGTGGATGAGCTGACGGTGAACGGCACCATTGCCATGATCCTGGTGACCTGTGTTGCCTCGCCTTGGATTGTGGCCCGCTGGGGAGAGCAAATGCAGCCAGCCGAAGTGGCGGCAGAGTCCACTGAATTGCCCAAGCCAGATTGGGGAGCTCGCGTCTTGGTGCCGGTGGCCAACCCGGATACCGAAAGCAACCTGCTGCAGTTGGCGTTGATTTTGGCCAAAAAAGATGGGGGAACGCTGCTGCCGCTGCATGTTTTGTCTGACCGTGCTGGGATCTCGCCGGCAGCCCTGGCTCGGCAAGAGCAGTTGTTGACCTTTGCAGAAGCTCTGGCCCACAGCGCCGTGACCCGAGTGGAGCCGATTCGGCGGGTGGATGACTCGGTGGAAAAAGGGATCATTCGCTCGGCGGCGGAACGGCAGGCAACCTTGGTGATCCTGGGCTGGAAGGGCTACTCCACCTATGCGGAGAACTTTTTCGGCAGCATCATCGACGCGGTGGTGCGGCAGGTGGGGATCCCAGTGTTGATCACGCGGTTTCCGGTACCCATCGAGACGGCGCGCCGCATCCTCTTGGTTGCACCGGAGCTGGAGGTCTCTCCCGGATCCCTGCAGCAGACCATTGGGCTGGCGCAAACGCTGGCCGGCGAATTGAAAGCAGGTTTGCAGATTCTGCTGATGCAAACCCGACCTGGGCGGAAAAGCTCCCCAGCCTTGGTGGCAGAAAGCTATGCTCACCTGCCGGTTCAGCGGGTGCAGGGGGGGGTGGTGGCGGAAGCCTTCAAAGCGCTGCAGCCAGGAGATGTGTTGGTATTGGTTCCCAGCGAAACCGGCAACCGGTCGCGTCTGGGCCGAGAGCCGGAGACCATCGCCCGCAACCGACCCAGCCTTCCCATCATCGTGGTGCATTTGCCACGGGACTCGGCCTATCCCTTGCGCCAAGGAGAGGGGGCTCTTGCCGCTACAGAGTCAACTTGGCAGTGATGGCTTTGGAGTGTTGTCTGGCGGATTTGAGCTCTTGTCTCAACTCCGCCCCAGCTCCCCTGGTAAACTGGGATACCCCGGCTTCGGAACCATCGTGAGCCAGAAGGGAGGCCCAGAGCCATAGACTATGTTGATTGAGGAAGTGGGGATGGTACCCTACGGAGCACAGGAGTATGGTTGCCTATTTGCTGGAAGTCGGCTGTGAGGAACTCCCGGCCAGTTTTGTGGATTCGGCCCTAGAGCAGTGGCGAACCGGGATCCCGGCCTCTTTGGCGGAGGCCCATTTGCAAGCGGAGCAGATGCAGCTTTTCGGTACGCCGCGCCGCCTGGCGGTTCTGTTGCAGGGGTTGCCCACCCAGCAGCCGGATCGCACCCTAGAGGTGAAAGGGCCACCGGTTCAGGTCGCCTACCAAGATGGCCAGCTCACTCCTGCCGGGGAAAAATTTGCCCAAAAACAAGGGGTGGATCCCGGCAGCCTGGAAATCCGGCAAGTGGGCAAGGGATCCTTTGTGTTTGCGGTGCAGCGGGTGCGGGGCCGACCGACGGCAGCCGTGCTCCAAGAATTGGCACCCGCCTGGATTACCAACTTGAGTGGGGAACGGCTGATGCGCTGGGCCTGCGGGGATCTGAAGTTTCCGCGCCCCATTCGCTGGCTGGTCTCCCTTTGGGATGATCAGGTGCTGCCTTTGCTGCTGCCGACCCACGAGGGCAATACCATGCCGGGCTTGGTGGCCGGGCGGGTTAGCCGGGGGCACCGCGTTTTGGGATCCCAGCAGGTCACTCTGGAGCGGGCCGAGAGCTACGTTCAGCAAATGCAAGAGGCGGGGGTCAGCCCCGATCCAACAGCGCGAGAGGCATACATTCAGGCTGAGGTGACCAAGCTGGCCAGGCAAGTGAATGGGGAAGCCCAGATCCCTGCTCCTTTGCTGCGGGAGGTGGTGCACTTGGTGGAGTGGCCGACGGCGGTTTTGGGGCGCTTTGAGCCAGAGTTTTTGCGCTTGCCCCCTGCGGTGATCGAGACGGTGATGATCACTCACCAGCGCTACTTCCCAGTACGGGATGGCCGGGATCCCAGAAAATTGCTGCCCTATTTCATCACCATCTCCAACGGCGACCCCCGGCAATCGGAGCGGATCGGGGCAGGCAACAGCCGTGTGGTGCGGGCGCGCCTGGCGGATGCCCGCTTTTTCTACGAAGAGGATCGGCGGATCCCCTTGGCGCAGCGGGTGGAACGCCTGCAGGCGGTTACTTTTGCCGAAGGGCTGGGATCCATGCGGGACAAGGTGGAGCGCATCCGCCACATCAGCCGCCTCATTGCCGCTGCCCTGAACTTGGATGCCCAGGAACAAGCGCTGGTGGAGCGCACCGCCCAACTGTGCAAAGCGGATCTAGTTACCCAAATGGTGTACGAGTTCCCGGAGCTGCAGGGGATCATGGGGGCCGACTACGCTCG
>NZ_JANSIH010000416.1:0-2355 GCF_047462075.1 Synechococcus sp. R55.2 | reverse complement strand
AGGTTCAGTGCGGAAAGTCAATTCTATGGGCTTTTGTAAATCCAGCTCTTCCGCTGCGGGCAGGAGCACCCTGTAATCGGTGCTGTAACTGAGTAGCTGTAAAGGTTGAAAGATCAGCTCGTTTCCCCGAATGTCAAAGGCCACCTCCACAGGGGGCTGAATCCCAAAGGCTAGACCTGTTATTCCGGCGGGAAGCTGTCGATCAAAACGCAGATGGATACTTTGGTCAATTGGGATCCCTCTTTGGCCATTGGAAGGATTGCTGGAGACCAATGTAGTTCCATTTGCAGAGGGAGCAGTAAACTCTACCTGACCCTGCTGCACCGGTGCTCTCGGTTGTAAAAGAGCCAACGCATCGGGATAGAAAGTAGTGTGTTGCTCCAGTTGGCTAGGTGAGGGGTTCTGCTGCCAAACGCTGCGAGGCATTCGCACGGTAAACAGAGGAGCTTGCCGATCCCCGGCTTGTCCTAGTACTTCCAAGGTGATCTCCTCCGGCTGCGGCTGCGCTTGGAATTGTTGCGCCAAAGCTCGCCAAACCAAAGGGCGTGATTGCTCGACTAGCTGTGGATAGCTCTGACCCTGGACTGGTAGAGAAAGGCGATGGGTTTGCGACCACCCTGTGTCAATCGAAGCCAGCGCCCCAGCCAGAGCCAAGCTCAGCAGCAGGGATCCCAGTCTCAACCAAAATCGGCAAGAAAAGCTTGACCTTAGCATTTAAACCAAGATGTCTTTATAGGAAGGTAACTAGCTCAACAGGAAGAAAGCGGCTTGCAGCGATAAAGATTTTCCTTCAGTCCTCCAAAATTGTCGGCGTAATTAGGACTACAATTTCAGTTCTCTCATTTATCGTATTTTGCCTACGAAAAAGAGAACCCAGCAGAGGAATCTCAGAAAGCAGTGGAACCCTGTCAACAGATACTCGATCCTCCTCTCGTATCAAGCCTCCCAAAAATAGGGTTTCTCTGTCTTTCAGTCTGGTTTGCAAAGTTCCAACAGAACGCTGGTTCAGCAAGCTAATTACGGTGCCATCTGCCAAAGTAACTTGGCTACCGATGGATGAAATCTGAGGAATGAGATTTAACGTAACATAGCCATTATCGTCAATCCTAACATTTTGAATAAGCAAGTTAACTCCTGCGTTTCCCTTCTCGAAAACAACTACTGACTGGCCTGTTGCGGGATCCGTTTGTATTCTCCTGTTGGTAATGACTTCTTGGCCAACCACAACAGCCGCACCGGTGTTGTTGGCAACGACTACTTTTGGATCGGCCAATATCTTAGCTGTCCCCGAAGCAATAGATGCATTTATACGAGCTGCAAGAGACTGCTGGAGCCGGTTTAAAGTATTAAATACAAGTGAGCCCCCAGTTGCTGGAGCCGGAACCGAACCAACGTTAGGAACTGAGGATCCCTCGGGTTGGCTAAGAGGAGTTCCACCAAAGGTGGTATTATCTCCAGAACCCAGCGCAAAGTTTCCAGATGCACCACCTAATGCAACTCCTAAGTCAGAGTTGTCGTTAAGGTTAATCTCGATAAACCTGGCGCTAATCAAGACCTGTCGACTTCTGAGATCAATTTGGGCAAGATATGCTGCTATTACGTCATGTTGGGTAGGTGTGGCAACAATAGTCAGTGAATTCGTTCTTGGATCTGCTTGAATGGCCGATTCCTGAGCCAAAGGAATGTTTGATGCTTCCAAAATGGCTAGAATTCTGCTTCTAATTTCACTCGGAGTAACACCTAGCTGCCTAGCCGTGATTTCAGTTGTTCCACCTCCACCTGCGGCACCGGCAGCAGTTAAATCAAAGTTTTGGATCTCCTCTTCGATTCTCAGTTGATTGAGTCTGTACGTCCTGACGATCTGCTGGCCAACCCCAGGGAGTGTAGTACCAATGAAAACTGTTTGCCCTACGCGAGACGCTTGAAGCTCCTTCAAGCGCAAAATAAAGTTAAATGTTTCTTGTAGAGGTGAGTCAGCTACATCTAGGGAAATCGTCAAGTCCGGAGGCACATCATTGAGAACTACATTAAGCCCAGCTCGACGCACCAGTAGGCTTAACACATCACCTACAGGAGCATCTCTTAAGGTCAAAGTGATCTTGGCATTTGAACCCAAATCCACCGGGGGAGGAGCTGGAATAATACTGCCAACGGCAAGATCTCCAGCCGGGGGAGCCATTGCTCGACCTTGAAACGGAGAAACATCAGGATTGACAACCCCTGGCGGCAGTTGGGGTTGGTTGAGCTGGTCCACAGAAGGCACCTGAGAAATCACGGGCGGAGCAGGAACAGCAGGTGTGGGAGGAGCCGCTTGAGTTGTCTGCGGAGGGGCAGGGTTTTGAGCGACCGGTTGGG
>NZ_JANSIH010000415.1:0-42219 GCF_047462075.1 Synechococcus sp. R55.2 | reverse complement strand
GTCTGGTGGGCTCGGAGTTTTTTATAAGAGACAGGGTCCTCCTTCCTGCCCATCGGTAACCGCCAAGAACTTCGAGAAACTTCGAGAACAAGAGAGCTGAGCGGGTGGCCAGTCATAAGGAAACCTTAAAATCCCAAGGCCAGCCATCAGCCTCTACTAGGATTTAAATAGTAAAATTTCTCATTAAGGAGGAGATTATGGCAGCACAGCAAGCTCCGGCCCGAGAGCTATTCAAGGAGGCTTTTGAGAATCGCTACACCTGGGACAAAGACTTTCCTGGCTACCGAGCTGAGATAACCTACTTTCCCAAAGAAGGTGACAGCAGCCTCTCCTTCTCAGGAGTTGTGAGTATTGACCGCAACATGAAGATCGATGTTGCCGGCGTCGAGGACGAGGAGATCCGCCAGAAAATACGGGAACAGATGTGGGAAGTCATGGTGCATCGCGTTCGTCATTCCTTCGACGAGGAACACGGTGGCCACACCTTTGCCTATGGAGAGCCACAAAATTCAGACATCACTGAAGTTCTTGTTTCGGGCTTATCTTCTACCGATAGGTACTGGGTTCAGGGCAAGCACATTCAAATGGTACATCGCCATCTTGCCAATCGGACAATTACAGTCTCAGTTCAAGAGTTTTACGATACAGGTGAGGGCTACCTACCCACTCACTACACTGCTGAGTATTGTAGCCCAGGAACTGGAGAAAAAACTCAAGCAAAGATGATCTACGAAGATCGTTATCAAAAAATAGGTCGGTATTGGATTCTGGTTGAGAGAAGAATTTGGGAAGAGCAGGATGGCCAAAAAAGTTCATCCCCTCAACTTTTCCTCTTCTCTAATATTCGATTTTTCGAATAGCTGAGAAAAATAAGTTTTTCTTTGCGGCTGTGGGCATCTCTCATTATAGAAGGTGATGAGGTGCTCACAGCCAAGCTCAAAACAGATGGCCACAGGGTACAGCCTGTTAAGGGCTCAAGGGGTACAATAGCAGCACTTAGCAAACCAACTTCGGAAGGAGGATGGATTGATCAGTAGTAAAGAAGTCTTCACTATCTGCTCCATGCTATATTTCCCAATTCTGCAAAGCTGCCGAATAAAATGCTTCAACACCGACCACATCATCTCAATGGGATTCAACTCCGGCGCATACACAGGCAGGTATAGGATTCGTGCTCCTGTCCCCCTAATCAATTCCTCAACTTCCCGACTCTTGTGGATATTTAAATTGTCCATAATCACAACCTTCCTCGCATCTAGCTTCGGACATAGCTCGCTTCTCAAAAACTCCAAAAAATCTCCTTTCTTCATCCCACCCTTGATGACACGACAGCCAACTACACCTCTCAAGGAAATAGCTCCAATAACCGTATACTTTTCACCCTTGTATCTCTGACGATAATGATAAGCCCTTTGACCACGTAAACTCCGAGATACTCTCCGCTCCATTCCCTCCCAGACTCCCGTCTGGTCGATGGCAATCAAATCCTCCGCTGGAATATTCCTGACTTCTTGACTATAAGCTAGTCGTTCCCTTTGCACCTCCTCTTCTTTGACTTTTGCACTGCGGTAGGTCTTTTTTTTAGAGTCATTCCTTGCTTTTTCAAGAAATTATGTATCGTGACGATGCTTACATTGATTCCTAAGCGCTCGCGCAACAGTTCTTGATACTGCCACAGGTAGAAGTCTGGGTGTTCTGTAATAATTGCCATCACTTCCTGCCGATGTTGTTCCAAAATGCCCACTCGCTTGGTGCCTGCTTTCTTAGGGGCTAAATCTTGAGTTTGTTGGTACTGACGCACCCAGCGGTGTACTGTTCTTTTGGTCACCATGAAGCGTTTAGCTACCTGGCGGATGGAGGTGTTACCTGCCTGATAGGCTGCTACAACTCTTTGCCGCAAATCCAAAGAATGAGTCGGCATTCCTTTCTCTCCTTCCTCTTGAATACCTGTACCCTATTTTAAATTAAAAGGCTGTATCTTTTTTGGAGTTACCTATGTCTAAGCTGGACTCAAAAAATGCACCTGGACACCAGGTACTGGCTGCGGCAGGTAAAAAGGCACTTCGACCGGGGGGCTTTGGCGCTACCGAACGGCTCTTCAAGTTTGCCGAGTTCCGTCGAGGAGAAACTGTGCTGGAACTTGCCTCAGGCCTTGGCTACACGGCTATTCGATTGGCAAAGCGCTATGGCATACATGTTACCGGCATTGAGAAAAATCCAGATAACATTGCTCGCACTCGCGCTAATGTTTCTGCAGCAGGGCTAGCCGGCCAAGTTGAGATCCTCGAGGGCGATATCTTTCACCTAGATCAAATCGATCAGAAATTTGACTATGTCTTGGCGGAAGCTATTTTAACAATGCAGTCCGATGCAGGAAAATCTAAGATTTTGTCAGGGATTTACAATTGCCTCAAGCCAGGGGGTAAGTTCCTCAGCCATGAGCTGCGAGTTGAGGGATCCAACAGCGACGCTATCCGCAAGGAGTTATCCTCCGTAATCCATGTCAATGCCAATCCTTTATCTACTGACAGCTGGCTTGCAACTGTTCAGCAAGCAAATCTTACGGTTGTCCAGTATGCCACCGGCCCCTTAACTTTGCTCAATCCCGTTGCTATTGCTACAGAGGAAGGATTGCCGACGCTCTTAACTATGGTGTGGAATGTGCTTACACGTCCTGTAATCCGGCAGCGGATCTTATCTATGAAGCAAATCTTTAGCCGATATCGAAATAACCTAGGCTACATCATACTGATTGCCAAGAAGGAGGCTTAATGATGTCTCTTGTCTCCCCTGAGTCACCTTTTTTGCAGCTCAAAGATCACATTGCTTATTCTGTGGAAGGAGTTCTCAGCAAGATCATTTGGAAAAGTGAAGTCTGCCAACATACTCTTTTCTGTATGGCGGGAGGCACAAGTATTTCCGAGCATACCTCCACAAGGGACGCTACTCTCCACGTCATTGAAGGAACTGGAGTCTTAACCCTTGCAGGTGAGAAGATCTCTCTATCTCCGGGCATATTTGTCTTAATTTCGGCAAATGTTCCCCATGAGTTAGAAGCCACTGCTGACCTTGCTTTTGTTCTGACTTTATCAAAGGCAAGTTAAGAACGCCGCCTTTTACTCAGCCAGCCGCTTAACATCGCCAAAGCAAACATTCCCAGCAAAGCAAAGCCCAGCAGCCACCTTCCCTGCTCTAGGATCCCTGCCCCCAGAGCCACTACTGGGAGTGTAGAGACGGCAATGCCCAAAGCTAGGGCGAGAAGAAAGTTCTGCCATTTTATTTGGGTTAGGCCGGCGGCGTAGGCGACAAAGTCGAATAGGCCCGTCATTAAAAAACCAGCTGTAAGAAAAATATTGTTTTCCAGATAGTTAGCTGAAAGGGCATCGACTTTGTACATCCATTGTCGCCCAACTACTCGCTGTACTAGGTCTCTACCAAACTTTCTGGCTAGGTAGAAGTTAAGTGTACAAGAGATAAAATCAGCAATTGCAATGTAAAGGATTCCCGATCCAAATCCAAAGAGGGCTCCTGCCAAGATGGAGTAAAGGGTGCTGGGTATGGCAGGAATAATAATACTCAGGGAGCGTAATCCAATCAGGGCAAGGGGTGCCCAGGGGCCTAGTTTTGCTATAAATTCTCGAGTTGCCTCTGGATCTAAGCGACGGGCCAGCAAGATGGCAGCTAACAGGACAACAAGCAACAACAGCAGTGAGAGGATGTCTTTCCTTTTTCTGGAATTGATTTTGCTGCTAGAGGACAAATCCTCTGAGGGGGTAGGGGACGATCCTACTGACTCGCCATCTGCTGACTTGTCAAAGGTAGTGCCGGGCGGATAATAGAGTTCATCCTTCAGGATCCAACCTGTTTTCTGTTGCAGATAGGCATGTGTGCTCAAGCCCAGACGCTTTGCCTCGGTGGCAACAGCCTTGTAGTCTAAGCCCAATAGCTCGCAGAGCTCTTTTTGTCGAATACCAGAAGGTGGCTGCATAGGGCAAAAGATCTCTACTTTCTCTGCTAGATGCTTAAGGTTTCCGAGGGATGCTCGAAGTAGGCATGATTTTCATAAGGCTTGTTTTGCTAGTGTAGAAGGTGTCATGTATTTTGCTTTTTAGAGGTTGATAATGATCTTGTGTATTGGCGATGTTCTTAGTTTAGCAGAATTGCAACAGATTCTGTCCCTCATAGCCGATGCTGAATTTGTGGATGGTGCTCTGACGGCAGGCTGGAATGCCAGGCTTGTCAAAAACAATAGGCAAATGCCAAAGGGATCCCTTCAGCAACGGAAGATAGAGGAGATTATCTTGGCAGCTCTAGAGCGTAATTTGTTGTTCCAGATGGCTGCCCGGCCCAAGCTCATTCATTCCATTTTAATTAGCTGCTACGAAGCGGGAATGTCCTATGGCACTCATACCGACGATGCGCTGATGCTCGATCGGCATCAGCTGATGCGCACGGATATTTCCTTTACGCTATTTCTAAGTGCCCCTGAAGACTATGATGGCGGTGAGCTGAAGATCGAGAGTAGCGAGGGGGAGCAAGCCTACAAGCTGCCGGCGGGTGCTTTGATCCTCTATCCTGCTTCCACCTTGCACCGAGTTGAGCCTGTAACCCGTGGGATCCGCTATGCTGCCGTCAGTTGGGTTCAAAGCCTAATTAGGGATCCGCAAGAACGCGAGATCCTCTTTGATTTACAGACTGTGCGGCAGCAGATGTTTCAGGAATCGGGCAAGACACGCCACTTTGATTTGATCTCCAAAGTTTACGCGAACCTGCTGCGGAAATGGGCAGAGCTCTAGAGGGATCGAAGAAAATAGAGCAGGGCTTCTCTGTCTTCAGCAGCCATATTTTTAAAGATCTCGCGGGAGCGTTCAGCTTCTCCCCCATGCCAGAGAATGGCCTCCTCGAGGCTGCGGGCGCGGCCATCGTGCAAATAGCCGGAGGAGGGCAGAACTGTCTGCGACAAGCCGATGCCCCACAAAGGGGGGGTGCGCCATTCTCGGCCCGTGGCCTCGAAGTCAGCGCGGCCATCTGCTAGTCCTTCGCCCATGTCATGCAACAGCAAATCGGTGTAGGGGTGGATGACTTGGTTGGCCAGGGCAGGGATCTCATGAATGCCGGTTTGTAGCTCTGGTCGGTGACACTTGGCGCATTGGGCTTGGACGAAGAGCTTTTCCCCTCGCTGAACTTGGGGATCCTGCCAAAGGGCGCGGCCAGGCACGGCCAGGGTTTGCACGTAAACGGTTGTCGCTTGGAGAGTGGCCTCGTCGATATCTTGGCTGCCATCCGCGGCCGGAAAAAGAGGATTCGTGACACCCATGTCGTTGGCGTAGGCGGCCGCAGTTTGTTGCCTGAGGTTGGGGGTATTGG
Organism: Synechococcus sp. R55.2; assembly: GCF_047462075.1. Classification (NCBI taxonomy): domain Bacteria; kingdom Bacillati; phylum Cyanobacteriota; class Cyanophyceae; order Synechococcales; family Synechococcaceae; genus Synechococcus; species Synechococcus sp. R55.2. The sequence goes on along the minus strand of NZ_JANSIH010000415.1, from coordinate 36,852 downwards.
CTTTCCAACCAAACCGTCCCAGCACCAGACGCTGCTGCTCTTGATCCCAGACGTAGTTGGGGCGGCCAGAGATGCCATCTCCATCTGCATCGTCAGGATCAGCTGCTGCTAGGATCTCAGACTCAGGAACTGCCTCCAGTAGGCCAGCTCCAAACACCGGCTGAGGGACCCGCAGGGAGATGAGGACAGGATCGATGGGCGATCCCTCCAGAGTTAACAGCTTTACAACAGGAGAACGCAGCCTGTAGGGAGTTCCGTCGGCGTACTCTCTGGTCTGCTCTACCCAGTGCAACTCCACCTTGGCCTCTGGCCGATAGCCCCGAACGGCCTTTTCTTGAACCTGCGTGCCGATGCCGGCCACAGGGGGAGTGTTGCTATGAGGAGCAATGGCCTCCCATCCAAAAGGCTGGGGATCCCCGCTTCTATCCAGGGATCCAACCTGGCTGACTCTGACGACCCGCTGCCCCTTGTCAGGAAAACCTCGGCCGTTTTTAACATGACAACCGGCGCAGGAGTTGTTGTTGAACAGAGGCCCAAGGCCGGGGTTAACAGGCGCCGGAGCGGTGACGAAGCGAGCCTCAAAGGCGATGTCCCCCAGGGCATGCAACCTGGCCCAGCGGGGATCCAAGTTGGGAGCCGGCTGCTCGTAGGCTGTTGAGGTGCGGTTCCAAAGGGTTGTTTCGCCACCCGCTCGAGGGGGCAATGGCTGGGATCCCTCTGGGGCAGCGGGGAAAGCCAGAAAGCTCGCCGCCCAAAGAGAGGCCAATCCCAGCATGAAAATCTGGAGAAGACGACGCATCGGCTATCAAAATATCGGCAACTCAGCTCTTTTGGGACTTTCTTACTACTGCAGGAGCGGCACAACTTCCTGAGCAAAGCTGTCGAAAGCGTCTTCAATTTTTTCCATAGCGGCAGTAATAGATCCACGGGCATTGGCATCGCAAAGGCTTTTTTCGATAGGGGCAGGGATCCCCTGGAGAGCCGCCGCCGCTGCTTGTAACTCCGACTGAATTTGACTATCCAAATTGGGATTGATGTCCCGGACAAATTGGCTCAGGCCACGACCTTTTCTATCTCTAAATCCGCCCAAGTAAGCATACTGAACGCTGCGCACATTGGCCTGGAACTCCGGCAGCGAATGGTGGGCAAAGCGACTTTCCAGCAGAAAAGGATTTTGCTGGGCGAAGGCTTCGCCAATTTTGACCTTGCCCAGCTCGTCCAACATGCCGAGAATACCTTGGGCTATTTCTTCAGCAGCAGCTTGCAGCGTGAGATAACTCTTGCTGCCCTCGCCGGCTTTTACCCATTCTTCGCGAAAAGCAGGCAGCCCTTGCACTCCCTCTGTCCAGCTTTTGAGCAGCTTTGCCGCCGTATCCGCCAAAACTGGGCCAAGGGCAGCCAAGTACTCCCGATCCCGCTCGGTAAAGTCTTGCAAAGACTTGTTGTTATCCACGCCAAAGAGCAAGAAGGCCACGGCATGAAATCCCTTTTGCCCGCTTTCCAACTCGGCCACGGTCTCTGGAGTGAGGGGATCGCCGCTGTTGAGAACTTCCAGCACCTCCACCTCGTTCAGGGGCCATTCGTCCAAATCCGCATCCAGCCCCAAATAAGCCGCCGGCCCAAAGGCAAAAGCCTCGCTCTCCTCCCAAGTGATGCGGGCAACAGACCAAGCCTGGCGAGCCGCTTGCAAAGTCTGGGCATTGGGATCTTGCACGAAGGCCTGGATGGCCTGAGACAGGGCCTGGGTATCGGCGACCAACTGCTCATAGGCAGGGATCACCACCTGATCGGCAAAGTCGAGCAAAATCTGCCGATCCTGAAACCGCTGCTCAGGAGAGAGCACAACGGCTGGCCGGCGAGAGCCTGCCCCTTCTTCCCCACCCTCGCCGCCGCCATCCACCGGGATAGGCCGACACTCCGGGTTCATTTGAGCTGCCTGCTGAGGCGAAGCCTGGCTCAGGGCCGGTGGATCCCCGCCGCCCGCAGCCGAGGGATCCTTTTGGGTTTCCCCGCAAGCGGCCCCGCTGACCAGAACATAAAGCCCTATCCCCGTCCACAGCTTCAGATACCTCGACATCTCCTCCGACTCCTTTGCCCTCGACTTGGCCAACTTTGGCTTGATTGTAATCCAGCTATTGCGACTCAATCTTAAGAAGGGAGAGATTTTTATCACCGGCTGCCACCGGATCGCCCGGCTCGTCCCTCTGCGGGCCAGCTTCCATCTGCAGCTTCCCCAGGTGGGGCTATGGGCGGATACAAGTCCGACTCTTAACAAAACTTAACTCTAAAGACATTGATATTTGTTTGCAAGAAGCCTAGAGTAGGTCACAGCTCGCTGTTGAGATTTACTCTCAACAGTTGGTTACGTGTCTCGAAAGGATGTGTCCGTGCGGCCAGAGGCGGGCCTGGGGCAAGGTCTCTGGCCTTTTCCTAGAAAAGCTTGTTTAGAAACGCAAGAGGAGCGGAGATGACAGCGACGACACTCAAGCAAGAAGGGGGATCTAGCTCGCAACAACAGATCCCGTGGTGGGCGGGCAACGCCCGTTTGACCGATCTTTCTGGCCGGCTGCTGGGGGCGCATGTGGCCCATGCCGGGCTGATCGTTCTCTGGGCAGGGGCGATGACCCTGATCGAGTTGGCCAAGTTTGACCCCAGCCGACCGATGTATGAGCAGGGGCTGATTCTCTTGCCCCACCTGGCCAGCTTGGGGCTGGGGGTGGGATCCGGCGGGGAAGTCCTGGATACGGATATCTACTTTGCGGTGGGAGCGATCCACCTCATCAGCTCTGCCTTTTTGGGGTTTGGCGGCATTTTTCATGCCCTGCGCGGGCCGGCGGTGCTGGATCCCAAAGCCTTTCCCCTGTTTAGCTACGACTGGCAAGACAAAAACAAGATGACCACCATCCTAGGGATCCACCTGGTGCTGCTGGGATTGGGAGCCTGGCTTTTGGTGCTCAAGGCAGTGGTGTTTGGCGGCTTGTTCGACCCGGTGGCAGGAGAGGTGCGCCTGGTGTCTCCCAACTGGAACCCCTTTGGCCACCTGTTGGGCATAGAAGGGCGCCACTGGATCGCCGGGGTGGACACTTTAGAAGACGTGGTGGGCGGCCACCTCTGGCTGGGCTTGCTCCTGGTGTCAGGTGGGGTTTGGCATATCGCGACCAAGCCTTTTGCCTGGGCAGAACGGATTTTTATCTGGTCTGGGGAAGCTTATCTTTCCTACAGCTTGGGAGCTTTGGCCTTGATGGGATTTATTGCCGCCTATTTCGTTGCCGTTAACCCAGTGGTCTATCCCGAAGTTTTCTATGGGCCGCTGCTGCAGGTGGGCTTGGATCGCTATCCCTTCTTTGAGCAAGGGGGAGCTCTCACATCTAGGGTTTGGCTGGCCAATGCCCATTTTTGGCTGGCCTTTTTCTTCCTTCAGGGCCACCTGTTCCATGCCCTGAAAGCGCGAGGGTTCAATTTCCGTACCGGCAGAGTAGAACTTGCAGCGCAGCAGGCCTAACGGCAATCTAGCCATCTGATTTTGAGCTTTGCACTTGCAGTTTCGAGGTAGGAGCAATGGCAAAAGTAGGTCTATTTTTCGGCACTCAAACCGGAAATACCGAGAGAGCCGCTGAGATGATCCAAAAAGAGCTGGGCGAAGACAATGTAGATTTGATCAACATTGCCGAGGCCACGGTTGAGGACTTTGATAGGTACGACTACTTAATCATCGGCTGTCCAACTTGGAATATCGGGGAGCTGCAGGCCGATTGGAATGGGTTTTTCCCCTATTTGGATGAAATCGATTTTTCCGGTAAGACGGTAGCCTATTTTGGAGTTGGGGATCAGTTGGGCTATCCCGACAACTTTCAAGATGCCATGGGGATCCTGGCCCAAAAAATTGCCGAGCGCGGCGGAAAAAACGTCGGCTCCTGGCCTACAGAAGGCTACGAGTTCAATGAGTCCAAGGGAGTGGTTAACGGCGAGTTTGTCGGCCTTGCTCTGGATGAAGACAATCAGCCGGAGCTGACGGAAAAACGAATTAAAGAGTGGACGGCCAAACTCAAAACACTCTTCAATCTGTAATCTCAAACTCGGCTTCTTAGCTTGTTGTGGATACTGTGGGAGTTTGTCATGACTGGCGCAGTTCTATCTTCATCGCCTACCTCTGCTGAGGGATCCCCTCAGGTGAGCTGGCTGGCGGGCAATGCTCGCTTGGTGAATCTGTCCGGAAAGCTGCTGGGGGCCCACGTGGCCCATGCGGGGTTGATCATGCTGTGGGCCGGCGGCATGACTTTGTTTGAGGTGGCCCACTGGGATCCGGCTCAGCCCATGGGCAGCCAGGGGCTGATCTTGCTGCCCCATTTGGCCACGTTGGGCATCGGCGTGAATGCAGAGGGGGTGGCCACGGATCCCTATCCCTTTTTTGTGGTGGGCGTTCTGCACCTGATTGCCTCGGCGGTGCTGGGGGCAGGAGGGATCTTCCATGCCCTTTTGGGACCAGAGGTGCTGAGCAAGGGGAAAACCTTTGCCGAGTTTTTCGGCTACGACTGGGAAGATGACGACAAGATGACCACCATCCTCGGCATCCACCTGCTGCTGCTGGGGCTGGGTGCATGGCTGCTGGTGGCCAAGGCTCTCTTTTGGGGAGGGCTGTACGATGCCAACCTGGGCCGCGTGCGGATCGTTGCGGATCCCACCCTCAATCCGCTGCGGATCTTCGCCTACTTGACGCCGCTGATGGGTCAGCAGGGCATGGCCGCCGTGGACAACCTGGAAGACCTGGTGGGGGGACACATCTACGTGGGCCTGCTCTGCGTGCTGGGGGGATGGTGGCACATAGCCACGCGCCCCTTTGCCTGGGCCAAGCAAGTCTTGATCTACTCGGGCGAAGCCTACCTCTCCTACAGCCTGGGGGCCCTGGCTTACATGGGCATCTTGGCGGCCTATTTTGTCAGCGTCAATGAGATCGCCTACCCTGCGGCTTTTTACGGGCCGCTGGGGCTGGCCGCTGACGAAAGGGGAATTGTAAGCAGCCGTACCTGGTTGGCTACAGCCCACTTTGTCTTGGGGATCCTGTTTTTGGCGGGGCACATCTGGCATGCCATCCGGGCGCGGGCGGCGGCCAGCGGCTTTGACTTCCAGCGCGGGGGCTGGGTGCGAGCCACAGATCCCCAGGTGGGCAACTTGGACACGCCGGTAAACCAGGGCGATCTCACCCTGCTGCTGCTGCAAAACCTGCCCATCTACCGGGAGGGCTTGTCGCCTTTCCTGCGCGGTTTGGAGATCGGCATGGCCCATGGGTACTTCCTGGTGGGGCCGTTTTACAAGTTGAGTCCGCTGCGGAATTCGGAGCAAGCCCTGACGGCAGGTACGCTGGCGGCCATTGGTCTGGTGCTGATCCTAACGGTTTGTCTTTCGATCTATGGACGAGTCTCTTTTCCGCGCTCGCGGCTGGTGGCGGTGGTGAACACCCCCTATGGAGAGGTGGCCTATCCGACGCCGGGAGTGCAACTGATGGCGGAATCGCAGGGATCCCCTCAGCCGGTGCGAGTACCGGCAGGATCGGAGGACTTGCCCGAAAACTTGCGCACCCGTGCCGGCTGGAGCCAGTTGGCGGGAGGGTTTCTGGTGGGCGGCGTTGGCGGTGCCCTGTTTGCCTACATGCTCCTGAACAGTGCGGACGTGTTGGCCCAGATTTTGCCTGGGCTGTGAATGAGGTTTGAGGCTCCCTGGTTCGGGGATCTGCAGAAAGGAGAGGGGTATTGTCCCCTCTCCTCTATCCAGATCGGCTCGGATCCTTTGGGCCGCATTTTCCAATGGCAATTGCACTGTTCACAATTGCATGGTTCAACCGCACTTTGCCGGTTGGTTTCTGGCTACTGGACTTTGTAGATCTTTTGTTTGGCTAGCAGCCTTGATGGTTTTAACAGTCGAGATGGAATAGCGAATATGAGTTTAAGCTCCGCTTCTGCGCTCGCTTTTGAGGCCCTGTATCTGGGCATTTCTCCCAGTCTCAAGCTCTTTGATCAGCCTTTATTAGGATCCCTGGGGAAATGCTTTCGGATAGCCTACTGGGAGTACCACCAAACCCAGGATGAGCCTTGTAGCCTGGAGACTGTAATCACGCTGCTATACGAATATCTCAAAGCTTGGGATCGACCCGTTCATCTTATCGGCCACGGCTTGAGCGGGGTGGCCGCTTATCTTTTTGCCTGCCGTTACCCACAGCGGGTACAGTCTCTGACCTTGCTGGCCGTGGGAGGTTGGCCTGCTACCACTTGGCATGCCCATTTCTATGTGCAGCGAAAAATCTTTTGCTGGAGTCGGGAACAACTCTTGGTGCGTATAGCCCAGAGCCTTCTACCTACTTCAGAACAGTGGCGAGCACGCTCACTCTCCTATGCTCTGGCTAAAGATTTGGATACTTCTCCCATACCTCACTCCCTATTTCAGGTGATAGCGATTCCAGCCCAGAAAGTGTCGGTGCCGATGTTGGTTTGCGCCAGCAAGGATGACCCCATTGTGGATCCTGCTTCGCTCGAGAAGTGGAGAAACCACCTAAAGCCAGGGGATCAAATGTGGTTTTGCCCTGGGGGGCGACACTTTTTTCATTATTCTTTTCCAAGTTTGGTCAATCTGAAAATAATGGATTTTTGGCAGGAATTGCGTAAACTTCAGCCCAGCATGGCTTAGGGCGGCTGGACTTTCGCGGGATGATAGAATGGCTACTCATCCAAACAGCAGAGGAGCTCCGTTTGCAGCTAGGGCGAAGCAGCCCAGGTGGAGCCCCTGACAACAGGAAAACGGGCAGGGGTGGAATGAGGCCATTGAGCTCCCGGTAAAATTGATAGAATAGGGCAAGCCCCCAACTTGGATAGGGAATGGGCTTGACCGCGGAATCCGCGACTATGTTCGACAAGCTGCTCTTTCCCATCGACAACTCGCGTGAGACCAGCCACGCCTTGCCCTTGGTGGCAGACATAGCGCAGCGCTACAAAAGTCAGGTGTACTTGCTCTCTGTACTGGATGCCGCGGAGCTGGACGCGGAGAGGGCGGAACAAGCTCGGCAAAACATCCACAACCTGCTCAAGCAAACGGAGTCTGGCCTGCATCAAATCGGCCTCAACAGCGTCAAGAGTGAGTATCGAGAGGGAAAGGTGCCTTTTGTCATCTGTGATGTGGCAGACGAGCTGGAGATTAGCCTAATTGTAATGGGATCCCGCGGCCTCACCCTCTCCGGAGAGGGGCAGAATAACTCTGTCAGCCACCGCGTGATCGATCTTGCCCCCTGCCCGGTGTTGGTCGTGCCCTGAGGAGAGGGATCCCATTAACGGTATTCTATAGGGTACGCCAAGGCTGGCTCTTGCTACGGCGCCTGGATGTTGCCATGTGTAACAGCAAGGCCGTGATTTTTTGTCTTGCCTGGAGGTCTGCAGTACAACGAAGAGCAAGATACAGCTTTTTCCGACGTTGTGGGAGGTCTGTAGAGTCAGTCAGGAGCATCCCGGCCCCGCATACGTTTGTACCGACTTCAGGAAGTGTCGCCGGAAAAAGCTGTGAGCCCTATTGCTAGCAACAGCCGGTTAGTTCCACCTTTGGGAATCGTCATGGAAAGTCGTGGTTACAACAAGTCCTCACAGAAGAGCTTTGAGTTGATGCGGCATTTCGCAGAAACCTACGCCAAACGCTCCGAGACCTTTTTCTGCTCGGATCCGTCCATTACAACGGCGGTGATCGAGGGCTTGGCTCTGCATAAAGAGCAATTGGGCGCCCCGCTGTGTCCCTGTCGTTTTTATGAAGACAAAGAGGCAGAAGCGAAAGCCGGCTACTGGAACTGCCCCTGTGTACCCATGCGGGAGCGAAAGGAATGTCACTGTATGCTGTTCTTAACGCCGGATAACCCCTTTGCGGGCAAGAGCCAGACCTTAGAAGAGGTGCCTCTGGAATACCAAACTACCCAATGACAATGCCCGGCAGAGGACCTGCTGTCGGGCGACAAAGGTAGGCTTTGGAAAGGGGGCAGGGCTCGGTATAATCGAAAAGCCGTTGGGCAATGGTTATTTGCACGAGGAGGAAACGCTTTTATGACTCCCTCACTTGCTAACTTCCTCTGGAGCTTGGTGGCTGGTGCAGTTGTGCTGGGGGCTCTCTTTGGCGCCATCATCTTTGTCAGCCAAAGGGATAAAGTGCGTCGTCGCTGAGATCCCCGCTCGTTGGCACTTGCCCGCCAATGCTTCCCTTTTCCCTGTACTGCTATCGCTGGGTGGGGAGAGACTGGGGTGGCAAGATGTGGCTGCGGTACGCAATCGCTGGAGGGCTTCGCCCCTGTTGTCGGGGATCCAGCTGGGTTGGGTGACCAACAGATTGAGATCTAAGGCGCTTGAAGCCGTTGTTGCAAACGATCACACCTTATGATCGAAGACTATCCAGCGATACCCCAGGGATCCCTTGCCAGCGTTGACCCACCCCTTGTATTACTGGCGGCAAAAAAACCGCTACTACCACGAGGATCTGGAGCGGCTGCATCGCTTTTTTGTCCCTGCCGGTTTGCGCATCTTGGAGATTGGTTCCGGCACGGGATCCCTGCTCAACGCCCTGCAGCCCAGCGTTGGGGTGGGGATCGACCGGGATGCGGAGATTGTTGCCCAAGCGCAGGCAGAGTTTCCCCATCTCCATTTCCGGGTGCAAGATGCCCACACCTTGGACAAAGGGGATCCCATCTTGGCGGAGCCTTTTGATGTCATTCTCCTCACCAATACCCTGGGCTACCTGGCCGACATCCAGCAGGTTCTCCAGCAGTTGCGCCGCTTCTGTACCCCGCGCACCCGCCTCATCCTCTCCCACCACAACCCCCTCTGGGAGCCAATTCTGAGCCTGGCGACCCTCCTGAAGCAGCGCATGCCCTTGCCGGCAGCTAATTGGCTCTCGGCAGCCGATGTGGCCAATCTGCTGCACCTGGCGGGATACGAGGTCATTCAGCAGGGCAAGCGGCTGTTGTTGCCGCGGCGGATCCCACTCCTTTCAACTGTGATCAACCAGGTGATTGCCCCACTGCCCGGGATCAACGCCCTCTGCCTGACGGAATATACGATCGCTCGCCCACAACCTGACCCGGCTTGGGATCCTCCCCCTGAGCAGCAACCTTCCTGCACCGTGGTGATTCCGGCTCGGAATGAAGCGGGCAACATCCGCCGCTGCGTGGAACGCTTGCCCGAAATGGGATCCCGCACCGAGATCATTTTTGTGGAGGGGCATTCCAGCGACGGGACTTGGGCCGAGATCCAGCGGGTGCAGGCCGAATATCAAGGGATCCGCAATATCCGGGCTCTACGGCAGGAGGGCAAGGGCAAGGGGGATGCGGTGCGCAAGGGGCTGGCTGCCGCTACAGGGGATGTGTTGATCATCCTCGATGCCGATTTGACGGTACAGGCAGAGGACATGCCCAAGTTTTTCCGGGCTGTGGCTTCCGGGCGGTGCGACTTTGCCAATGGTTGTCGCCTTATCTATCCCCTGAAACCAGAGGCAATGCCTCGGCTAAACCAATGGGCCAATCGTTTTTTTGCCGCTCTCCTCTCCTACATTCTCGGCATCCGCATCAAAGATTCCCTCTGTGGCACCAAGGCCCTGTGGCGGGAGGATTACCAGCAGATTGCCAAGCTGTGCCAAGAGTGGGGGGATTTCGACCCGTTTGGAGATTTTGACCTGTTGCTGGGATCCGCCAAGCGCACCCTGAAGATCCTGGATATCCCCGTGCGCTATTTCCCCAGAACCTATGGTCGCTCCAACATTCACCATGTGCGAGAGGGGCTGCGGCTGCTGCAGATCTGTGGCTTTGCCCTCAAGCGCTTTAAGGGGTGCTGAATGTTGCTCTAGACCAAAGGCGCTGGTCTGTACTCTTGTCGAGGCAGGGCCAGTCTTTGCAAGTGCTTCTCCACCGTTGGGATTCCCGCCTAGGCACCCAGGACTCGTTACAATAATTAGTCAATTGGATCACTGTAACGTGTGGATTGGCCCTGATGGGGAGTGCCACAGGAACAAGCAATGGGAGAATCCGTATTGAGCAGGCTGGGCCAATGGATCTCGAATACCCCCCTGCGCTCCCTCGACCAAGCTTATGAGGCTGCCCTGCGCATTAAAGCCATCGAGGATCAATACTTCCAGGGAGGATCCATCGGCAGCAACGGGCAACATGGCCAGAATGTCAGCCGCTACTTTCAAATTCAACTGCGCCGGCAACTGCGCCAGATCGATCTGCGTTTGGCAGAGTTCAGAGCCAGCAGCGCCCTTTCTCGCCTGCCGGATCCCGAGCAAAATGGCAGTGGCCCTGTTTCTGCCCAAGATAAAGATCAAGAACGCCATGCCGCTGAGGTCGATGCTCCTGAAAGCAACGGCGAAAACCCTGAGAATGGTCGCCAAAGACGAGATCTTTCCATCTTGGAGAAACTGCAGTTTATCGATCAGGTGACTTCTCGATACAAACGCCCGACCAGAAAATCCCAACCTGTCTCTGCTTCAATTTCCACTTCACCTGAGCCTCTCGAACCGCCAGAACAACCTACCTCAACTGAACCCAGTTCTTCTAATGTCTCTGTCAAGGCAGGCTCCGGCAATGGCGCTGCCCCGGTCGCTTCCAAAGCTGCGATTCTGCCCCGCTCCATTCTGCGCACGGCCAGCCAAATCCGCCGTGAGCTGAGTTCCCAGGCCGAGGAGGAACTGATCCAAGAGTATCGGGAGGCTCGCACTCGCACACTGGTATCGATTCGTTTTCTGTTGTTGTTGGCCGTTTTGCCTCTGCTCACCCAGATCCTCTCGAAAAACTTTCTGTTTGGGCCATTGGTGGATCACTTCCAACAACGGGAGCCTGCCATTGTGGCTCTAAGCCACGAATTCCAAGAAAAAGCCCTGTCAGAGTTCGAGTTTTTCAAGGAAAGAATAGAATTTGAGCGAGCTTTGCACCATCAACCCCCAGAGTGGGATCTGGAATCAGAAGAGCAACTGTCCATGAAGGCAGAGGAACTGCTGAAAAAATATAGCCGTAGGAACTCGGAAGGCTTGAAGAATATCCTTGCTGATTTGCTTTCGCTGCTGGTGTTTGGCTGGCTTATCTTTATTGGGCGTGAGGAAATCGAAGTCCTCAAGTCTTTTTTGGATCGTCTGATCTACGGCCTCAGCGACAGTGCCAAGGCTTTCATTATCATTCTTTTTACCGATGTGTTTGTCGGTTATCACTCACCCCACGGCTGGGAGGTGCTGCTGAGTAATTTGGCTGCTCATTTGGGGGTACCGGAGAATCGCGATTTTATCTACGGCTTTATTGCTACTTTTCCGGTTTTTCTGGATACACTTTTTAAGTATTGGATCTTCCGCTATTTAAACCGTGTATCGCCGTCTTCAGTAGCCACCTATCGGGCTATGAACGATTAAGGGTTCGCAGTTGCATTTCAAACTGGGTTGAGACGCTTCCCAAGCGCTCCTTGCCGCTGCCGTAACCATCCACAACCTCTCTCAGAGGAAGAAAGAAGTTGGGGATCGACCTGACGAATCGTTTGATTGCCATTTGAAGCAACCGTAATTCGAGTTTCCTGAGTTAGCTGGGCGGGCGTAAGGATTGTCGATGGCAGAACCCGCAGACAAACCAACGCTCCAATTCGGCGGCAGTGGTAGGACAGCGGCAGGCGGGGCAGGGGAACAGGTTTTGCTGGGTTTGTTGTTGTTTCACCACTCTGGCCCAGCGCTCGAAAGCCACTTTCGGGTCGGAGGCGGGCTGTTTTGGATTGGGGCTGCGACAGGATCCAGGGCGTTGTCCATCTTGGTCTGCTAGGCGGGGAGCGCCATAAAACTTGCTGGTCAGCTCCGCATCAGGATGGGGGGCAGCCGGGCTGGATCCCTTGTGCCAGGCACCAGAGCTGAAGCGGATATCGCTGAGGGGAGATTGTAGCCGGCTGTTGAGTTCCCTGAGAATGATCTGGCGTTGCAAGGTTAAGTTTTGTGCCCAGGCCGGGGTAGAGGTGGCCACCTGCAGCACCTGTCGGCGCAGGCTGAGAGGATAGGTTTGGGCGGCTACGGCCTCTCCGACGAGTTCGGGCCAGAGCTGCCGCAGGGTTTGCATTTGCTTCAGTTCAGCCCAACGGGGATGGCTGCCAAAGCTTCCCAGTACCTCATCTAACCGCTGCAACATGGTGTCGATAGGGTGTCAATGGCAGGCAATAGCTTAGGAAACACCATTTTGGTCTTCCGGCGATTGAGCCGCTTCTTTGAGGGCAGAGTGAATGGAGTCGGTATCGGGCAAAGAAGGGGATCCGCCATTTTGACTGAGGGGGGCAAATCCCTCTAGGCTGCGGATATGAATATCTTGTTGCGGGAAGGGGATGCGGATCCCACGTCGCCGAAACTCAGCCTCGATCAGGAAGTTTAGCTCGCTGATCAAGACAAACTGATCTTGAGGACGGTTGATCCACACCAGCAGCTCAAAGTTAAGTGCAGAAGGGCCAAAGGACTTGAGCCAGACTTGGGGGGCAGGGCTGCTCAACACCCGAGCATTTTCTCTGGCGGCGCTGAGCAGGGCTTCGGTGACCAGGGCGGTATCGGAGCCGTAGGCCACGCCCACAGGAATGTGAATGCGACAGCGGGGATCCCGGTAGCTCCAGTTCACCACCTTCGATTCGGTAAAGCGGGAGTTGGGCACAATCACAAAGATGCGATCCAGGGTGCGCAAGACGGTGGCCCGTGGGCCAATGCGCTCCACTGTGCCGAGCAGGTTGTCCACTTCCACCAGATCCCCGATTTGGATGGGGCGCTCCAGCAAAATGGCAATGTAGCTGATGTAGTTGTTGGAGAGGTTTTGCAAACCAAAGCCGATCCCCAAACCCACCGCCCCGGCAATAACCGCCAAGGAGCCCAGATTAAGGCCGCTGAAGGGCAAGACCAGAAGGATGCCGAACAGGGTCAGGATGTACTTGAAGATGGCCGCCGAAGACTCTTGGGTGCCCAGATCCAGCCCCAGGCGTGCCAAAAAGCGCTGCTTGAAGCCAACACTGACGTAGTGGGCGCCGGTGAAAACCAAGATGGAGAGAACGAGGAAGACCAGCAAGCTGGCAATCGAAACGCTGGAGTTGGGCAGAGGCTGGGTGAGAACGCCCAGAGCCGTGGCGACCACACGACCCAGGCCCAGGTAAAAGGAGCGCTGAAAAGGTCGCAGGGCAGGGATGAAGCTGATACCGCGATCCAGCGAGATGCCGGCGATGAGGATTGCCCCCACGCCCCGCAGCAGCATCCCACCCACATCGATCCAGGTGCCCCAGGCCTCTCCGGCCTTAAGCTCCAACCAGCGTTGCAGACGGGTTAAGCTGCGGTCGAACAGCCGCCAGAGAAAGAACCCCACCACCAGGGTGGCGATCCCTGCCAGGAGGGTCAGAACCAGCACGCGCGGATCCTGGGCCCGTTGCAGAGCCAGCAGGTCTTCGCGGTAATTGGCAATCGCTTGCTCCAACCGCCGCGCCCAACTATTGGCCACCAGACGCACGTCATTCAGGTTCACCTGACCCGGTGTCACCCTGCGCTCTGCGGCTGCATCGGCATAGGTGACGGTAAACAAATACCGTTGGGTGGCCTCAAAGCGGCCTCTTTCCCCCAGGCGTAAGATGTATTGCCCATTGGCATCCTGGGCCACCCGTACCTCTGGCTCCGGCAACTGCCCTTCTTCGAGAAAGCGCTCGATGATCGCCCGAACGTTGTCGGCCCGCACATCGCTGGGGTAGTCTGCCGTCTGCAGGCGGAACACCGGGATGTTCCCCACCAACACCTCTGTGCCCTCTTGGCCGGTCAAAGGGATCCCGACTGGGCTGGGAGCCGGAGCAGGGGATCCCTCAGGAGTTGGCGCTTCAGCCGGTGTGGGTCGGGGATCGGCCAGGAAAAAGTTGGGATCCCGAAATTCAAGGGCTTGAGCCAAGGGGATCCCTGAGGAGGCAGAGGCGACGGCAGGGGTAAGCCAGAGACCTATCCCCACCGTCAGCCCAACCCAAAGAGCTGCTCGCTTAAGTGGGACGGAGTCCTGCATGGCCGGTTTGGTACGAACGCCCATCGATAATTGGGGATCCCTGAGGGCTGCCCTGTAAGCTCATGGTGGCACAAGCCGACCTCAATTTTGGCCAATCTGAGCAAGGATTTTAGGTGCCCTGAGGGTGGCCTAGAAGGCGTTGACGCAGCTTTTTGATTTTATCTCGTAGCTGGGCGGCTTCCTCAAATTCTAGGTTTTTGGCGGCCTCTTTCATCTTCAGTTCCAGTTGGCCGATCAGCTCCGGAATCTCGGAGAGAGGGATCTCTTGCGCAGCTTGAAAGGCTTTTTCCAGATCTGGGTCGTTAAGTTTGCGGGAGATGGCCAAAAAAGACAAGATGGCATTGCTGTTTTTCTTGACGATGGGCTTGGGCGTGATGTTGTGTTGGCGGTTGTATTGCAATTGAATTTCGCGGCGACGCTGGGTTTCGGCAATGGCCCGGGCCATGCTGCTGGTCATGGTGTCGGCGTACATCACCACCGTTCCACGGACATTCCGCGCTGCCCGCCCGATCATCTGAATCAGGGAGCGCTCTGCTCGCAAAAACCCTTCTTTGTCAGCATCCAAAATGGCCACCAAAGAAACTTCTGGCAAGTCCAACCCTTCCCGGAGCAAGTTGACCCCCACCAACACGTCAAAGGCCCCTTCTCGAAAGTCTTGTAGGATTTCAATTCGCTCAATCGAGGTGATCTCGGAATGCAAATAGCGAACTCGGATCCCTCGCTCCTGGAGATATTCTGTGAGATCTTCTGCCATCCGTTTGGTGAGGGTGGTCACGATCACCCGTTCGGCAGATCCCTGCCGAGAGCGTTCCAATCGCAAGTAAATTTCTCCCAGCAAATCGTCCACTTGCCCAGCCGTGGGGCGCACATGCACCTCAGGATCCACCACGCCGGTGGGCCGAATTACCTGTTCGACAACCCGACCGCTGCCGGGCACATAGAACTTCAGGGTCTTGCCATCTTCCACCAGGGTTTCAAATTGGGCCTCGCTCTGCTCTAGTTCCCAGTTGCCGGGAGTAGCCGAAACAAAGATGCACTGATGAACCTTGGCCCAAAATTCTTCGGCTTTGAGGGGGCGATTGTCGAGGGCGCTGGGCAGGCGAAAACCATGATCTACCAGCACCTGCTTGCGGGCACGGTCGCCATTGTACATGCCGCGAATTTGGGGCACGGTCACGTGGGATTCATCCACCACCAGCAGCCAATCGTTGGCCTTGAAATAATCCACCAAGCAGGCGGGGGGCTCTCCTGCTTTGCGCCCTGTTAAATGTCTGGAGTAGTTTTCGATCCCGTTGCAATAGCCCACCTCTCGCAGCATTTCTAGGTCGTAGCGGGTGCGCTGTTCCAGCCGTTGGGCTTCCAGGAGCTTGCCTTCTTTGCGAAAGAGGGCCAGTTGCTCTTCCAGTTCTTGCTCGATGTTGAGGATTGCCCGCTCCAGTTGTGCTTCTGGCGTCACAAAGTGCCGAGCAGGATAAACTCTGAGGGCGCTGAGGCTGTTCAAAATCTCGCCTGTAACCGGGTCGATTAAGCGAATGGCCTCGATCTCATCCCCAAAAAATTCGATGCGAATTACCCGATCCTCATACGCCGGCACAATTTCCAGCACATCCCCTTTGAGGCGAAATCGCCCCCGCACCAGCTCCAGGTCATTGCGCTCGTACTGGATGCTGGCCAGATCCCGCAGGACATCCCGTTGGTTAATCTCCTGGCCGACTTTGAAGGGGATGGAAGCCTTCAGGTATTCTTCTGGCATGCCCAGACCATAGATGCAGCTCACCGAGGCCACCACAATCACATCTCGCCGTTCAAACAAAGAGCGGGTAGCCGAGTGCCGCAGCATATCGATTTCATCGTTGATAGAGGAAGATTTGGCGATGTAAGTATCGGTGCTGGGAACATAGGCTTCCGGTTGGTAATAGTCGTAATAGCTGATAAAGTATTCGACGGCATTATTGGGAAACAGCTCTCGTAGCTCATTGCACAGTTGTGCCGCCAGCGTCTTATTGTGGGCCATCACCAAGGTGGGCCTGCCGATTTGCTGGATGGTGTGGGCGATGGTAAATGTTTTGCCGGTTCCGGTTGCCCCCAGCAAGGTTTGGAAACGATGGCCTTCTGAAATTGACTTCACCAAACCGGCAATTGCCTTAGGTTGATCTCCGGTGGGTTGATAGGGAGAAACCAGTTGAAACTCTGACATGGGTTTGACTTTCGGATGGGCCTAGATAGCTGCCGGGCTGGTCAAGGCAGGGCTGATCTGCACGTTGGTTTGGAATGGTGGTGCGGATCACAAAGGCTTGTAGGGTGCCTCTAAGCTTGACCGCCTGCTCAGCAGTGGGCTCCAGCTTGCGCACCAGGATGAGCCTCTGTTCCATGGTAAGGTTTTATCATGCATGACTGAGGGCAGCTCTTCTTCCTGGGCCTGTTCATGCCAGTGATGTGAAGCATTAGGGCCTGGGTACACGCGCTACGTCTCCCTCGGTGAAGAGATGAGATATGGGACGACGGCAACTCTTGCGCGGGATCCTAATCGGGTTGGGTCTTCTGGCCGCCCTGATGGTGTGGGTTGTCGTGTGGCTGCTCACCCGCAGTCCGGTAGCTTTGTTGCTGGCCCACCCGGAGCTGCCGCCAATTGTGGGTTTGGCCCCTCGCTCCGCACAAGCGCTGCTGGTGTTGGCCGTTCCCCTGGACGAGGTGCAAGCGTTTTGGCAAGCGGCAACCCCTGCCCCTCAGCGACGCGCTACCCGTCAGCAGTGGCAAAAGTTTTTCTCCCCTGAAGGCCCAGGCTGGCTGGGATCCATGCTGGCCGGGGGATCCCTTGATTTCGAGCGGGAGGTGCGGCCCTGGCTGGGGAGGAGCACCCTCTTGGCCAGTTTGCCGGAGTGGGGCACCTTGGTTGCCCTGGAAACGCGGGATGCGGCGCTCTCTCAGTTTGAGCTGAACCTATTGTGGGAACGGCAGAGCTTGGCCGGGAGGCCGGTGCAGGTGGACACTTACAAGGGCATTCAGGTGGTGTCCAGCCCGATTCCGGGCCTGCAGGGTTTCTCGGCAGCCGTTTTCGGCGAGCAATACGTGTTGCTGGCGGAGCAGCCTGCTGCCATTCGCGCCGCCATCGATGCTTGGCAATTGCCGCAGTTGTCTCTGGTGGCTCAGCCTCTGTTTCAGCAGGTCATCCAGCCCTTGCGGGAGGCGCATGTGGGTTGGGCCTTCTGGCAAAATCCAGAGGCGGTTTCTTCAGATGGGCTGACGTTGCAGGCGGTAGGGCTGGGGTTGGGGGTGAACTTCCAGGGCTTGGTGGCCGAAAGTGCTGCCCTCTGGCATGCGCCCGCTGGCTTCTCCTTGCCGGCGGCAGAAGCCTTTCGCCCGCAGATCCTTCAACATCTGCCGGATGAGACCTTGGCGCTGATTTCCGGAGAGAATCTGGTCTCAGTTTGGCAGAGCCTGGGGCAGATCCAGCCCCTAAATCCCCTGGGATTGCGGGTGGATCCCGGCCAGTGGCTGCAGCGCTTGCAATCTCAGGTGGCGCTGGACTGGCAGCGTCTGTTGCCGGAACGGGGAGAGTTTGCCTTTGCCCTTTTGCCCGGCGACGGGGATCCAGCCTGGCTGTGGGTCGGTAAGCTGCCGGATGAGTCGAGTTTCGACTTGGATGAGCGGGCGCGCGCCCAAGGCTGGCAGGTGGTCTCTCTGGCGACGAAGCGCGGCACCGCCACTGCCTGGGCCCAACCGACCACTCCTGCGGGGGAGACGGAGTCCTTGCCGTCAGAACCCCCGCCGGTCGCGACAGCGGGACGGAGTCCTCACCGCTCCACCCATCGACCGGAGATCCCCGTGTTGGCAGGGGAGCGGCTGGAAGTCAGCGGGAAGGGAGGATCCCTGCCGTTGCCGGCGGCAGAAGCTCTTCCCCAGTCGCCGTCGGGGATCCCGCTGCCGGCACAGGTGTATCATGCCGATCGCAAAGGCTATTCCTACCTGGCTTCTTCTCTGGCGGCTCTGGAGGCGGCCCTTGCGGATCCCCCCTTGGGTGCCGACCGCGCCTGGCGCAAGTTGGTGGCCCCCCTGCCCCACCGCAATCTGGGCTATGGCTATGGATCCCTGGGGTTGCTCTTGGAAAGCGAGCTGCCCGACCCGGTCGCGTCAGCGGCGCGGAGCGCTAAGGGATCCCGCTGGGCATCCACGCGCTTTGCCTTTGCCACCACAGCCTTCACCGTTTCTGAGGCTCCCTATCCGGATCAGGGTCGCCAGATTACCCAAATGGGCAAGCTGTTTTGGCAGTGGTATTGAGGGAGGGTCAGACTATCCAGGGATCCCGGCAGTTGGGGTGGATGTACTTGGCCAGATAGACCTGGTTGCCCATTTCATTCCACTCCACAAAGTCGAAGATTTGGGTGAGCAGAAGCATCCCCCGGCCCGATCGCGACAGCGGGACGGAGTCCTCTTCTTCAGTTTCCGAGATGCCGTGTTGGCAGAGGTGGAGCTTGCATTGGGGACGAAAGCCGGGCCCTTGATCTCGCACCAGCCATTGGTAAAAGGGCTCCGAGCTGGCGTACTCGATGATCACCTTCTTGTTGGGGTCGAGGCCGTTGCCGTGGCGGACGGCATTGATGATTGCTTCCTGTAGGCCCAAACGTATTTCCGCTCTCCAGGCAGGAGGGACTTTTGAGATCAAGAGATCGAGGACAGGCTGAGTGTAGAGGGTGGAGGGAAAGCTGATAACGCTCCAGGAGCAGTGGGCGGGTTTGAGGGAAAGGGCAATCACGGAGGCAGTCTTCCCTGGGGCACGGCACTCTGACCCCATTCTAGCAATCCCATCGGGGTCAACCCCAGCAGAGGTGCGGCAGGAGCTCGGCAAGGGGACTTTTGCCGTACCATCTTGAGTGGTAAGTCTCTTCGCGGTTTTATGGCGATCAAGGTTGGAAATAAGGTCAAAGTTCGCTCTGTCCAGGATCGCGGACAAGAAAACCTCAGCGCTCTGGTGGGCAAAGAGGCTGTGGTGCTGGCACGGCGTGTGGTCGATGGCAGCGGTGTCGGCTACATTCTGGAGTTTCCCGATCGCTCTCGACATTGGTTTTTCGAGAGTGAACTGGAGGTGCTCTAAGCCCCTGTCTGTGTTCTGTTGTCTAGAGGGTCGGTTGGTGGCTTCTCCTCCTCATTTGACTCGCCGTTTGCTGGCCCGCCAGATGGCCGCGCAGGTGGATGGCCTGACCGTGGAAATGGCTGCTGCTGCTCTGGAGGCTATGCTGGACAGCATTAGCCAATGCCTGGCCCAGGGGGGATCCGTGCGGCTGGCTCGCTTTGGCACGTTCTCGCTGCGCCATCGTCCCGCCCGGCAAACCTATCATCCGCGCACCAAGGCCCCTGTTCACATCCCGGCTGCCGATGTGCCTCATTTTGTTCCCAGCCCTGAGCTGGGGCGTCCAGCTGGGGTTCGGGTGTCCAAGTCTGAGTCCGCGGGATCCGTGTAGGGTAGCTGCAGAATGACCGTCCTGCTGTGGTTTCGCACCGACTTGCGCCTGCTGGATCACCAGCCGCTGACGCGGGCCTGCCAACAGGGATCCCCTTTGATCCCCTTGTATTGCTTGGATCCCCGCCAGTTCGGCGAGACTTCCCTTGGGCTCCGCCCCAGAACCAGCCCTTTCCGCGGTCAGTTTTTGCTGGAGAGTTTGGCAGATCTGCGGCAGCAGTTGCGGTCGCGCGGCTCGGATTTGGTGATCCGCCAGGGACAGCCAGAACAGGTGATCCCCACCTTGGCACAGGAGTGGGGGGTCGAGGCGGTCTATGCCCATGAAGAGGTGGGCACCGAGGAGAAGGAGGTGGCGGCTGCTGTTGAGCGGGCTTTGTGGTCTCTGGGGATCCGGCTGCAGGTTGATTGGGGCCATACCCTCTATCACCCTGAGGATCTCCCCTTTTGTCTCTCGCAACTGCCGGAGCTGTTCACCCGCTTTCGAAAGCAAGTCGAGGGGAGCACCCCCATCCGGGATCCCTTGCCCATTCCCTCGATCCCCCCCCTGCCATCGGGTTTGGATCCCGGCCCTCTGCCCACCCTGGCCTCGCTGGGGCTATCTTCACCTGCTAGGGATCCACGGGCCCGCTTCACCTACCTTGGCGGCAGCACTGCTGCCCATGCCCGCCTGCAAACCTACTTTTGGGATCGGGATCGGCTGCGCATCTACAAAGAAACCCGCAACGGCATGTTGGATCCCGACGATAGCTCCCGGCTTTCTGCTTGGTTGGCCCTGGGCTGCATCTCCCCTCGCACCGTCTATGCCGAGGTCAAGCGTTACGAGCAGGAGCGGGTGCGCAATGAGTCCACCTACTGGCTGGTGTTTGAGCTGCTGTGGCGGGATTATTTTCGCTTTATCTTGGCCAAGCACGGCGCCAAACTGTTCCGTCCTTCTGGGATCCAAGGGATCCCCATCCCTTGGCAACAGGATTGGCCGCGCTTCCAGGCTTGGTGTCGGGGTGAGACGGGCTACCCCTTGGTGGATGCCAACATGCGGGAGCTGGCGGCTACCGGATTTATGTCCAACCGGGGACGGCAGAATGTGGCCAGCTTTTTGACCAAGAACCTGGGCATCGACTGGCGCATGGGCGCTGAGTGGTTTGAGTCGCTGCTCATCGACTACGACGTGGCCAGCAACTACGGCAATTGGAACTACACCGCCGGCGTAGGGAACGATGCCCGCGGCTTCCGCTACTTCCACATCCCCAAACAATCTCGCGAGTACGATCCCAAAGGAGACTATCTGCGCCACTGGTTGCCGGAATTGGCCGGGATCCCGGGGGATAAAATCCACGAGCCCTATCGCCTCACTGCTGCCGAGCAGAAGCAATTTGGAGTCCGATTGGGGGTGGACTACCCTCGCCCACTGGTGGATTTGGAGAAGTCTCTCGCGGCCAACCGACGGGTTTACGAAGCTGCCCTGACCTGCCGATAGGCGTGGCTATGTCTGTGGCTTCTCTCCCGAGAGGGGGCTGAGGGGACTTTCCAAGCAGCAGTTCTGGCCCAAGAGTGCTATTCTAGTTAAGCGCTGTCCTGGCTCAGTAGCTCAGCGGTAGAGCAGGGGACTCATAAGCCCTTGGTCGCGTGTTCAAATCACGCCTGAGCCATCCACGTCAAACTTTTTTCAGAGGCTTCCCGGCCTGGCGGATACCCTAACTGGCTTGCAGCAGAGGGTTGGCGTAAAGTTATGGGTGGAACCTACTTCGGTTTGGGATCCCTGTCTTCACATCGGTTCTACAAATGGCCGTTCCCGATTATCAGAGCTTGATGTTGCCACTTCTTCAGTTTGCAGCCCGCAAAGGCACTGAAATATCAACCAGCGAAGCTGTTGAAGTTCTGGCAAAGGAACTGGGCCTCACAGAGGACGATCTCAGGGAGATGCTGCCGAGCGGTGTACAGCCAACCTTTGTCAATCGCGTCGGCTGGGCTGCAACTTATATGAAAAAGGCAGGGCTGCTGGAAACAACGCGCAGAGGATTCTACCAAATTACTGACCGCGGAAGAGATCTTCTTGAAAAACAGCCCAAAACCATCAATGTAGAGTTACTCAGGCAATATCCTGAGTTCATGGAATTTGAGAAGCCTAAAGGTACAAGAAGCAGCAACAAGGCAAGCAAACAAAAAGCTTTATCAGAGACTTCGGCAGCGACACCATTAGAGCAGTTAGAAGCTGCATATGAAAGTCTCCGTGACAAACTGGCTGATGAACTGCTTGCCAAGCTAAAGAAAGTATCGCCCGCCTTCTTCGAAAAGGTTGTTGTGGAGCTGCTGGTTAAAATGGGCTACGGAGGCTCACGAGCAGATGCGGGCAAAGCAATTGGCAAGAGTGGCGATGGTGGAATTGATGGGATCATCAAAGAGGACAAACTCGGTCTTGATGTTGTGTATATTCAGGCAAAGCGTTGGGATAGCAATCCGGTAGGTCGTCCTGATGTCATGCAGTTTGTGGGTGCTTTACAGGCTCAAAGAGCAAACAAGGGTATTTTTATCACTACCTCCAGGTTTACTGAAGACGCTAGCAGCTACGTTTCGCAGATCGGCAGTAAGATTGTTTTGATTGACGGCGAACAACTAACAAATCTAATGATTGAGCACGACGTTGGCGTATCTACAGTTTCGTTGTACCCAGTCAAGAAAGTTGATAGTGATTATTTTGAAGAGAGCATCTGACAACCGCATCAGCTCAGACCGTCAATTGGCCACAGCGAAATTGTCATTTGCCTAGGTGGAATGTTAACTATGAAAACGCCCAACTGAAAGAGGGAGATACGCCATGAGGGAAAGACGAGATCCTCACTGGGGGCTCTCCTGCTCAGGGTAAAAGTCGGGATCCATCACCTGATCCAACGTGTAGGGGCACCGGTCAGGCAGGTCATCTAGAGATAGGGGCGTTTCTTTAACCACCAGCAGGACGCTCTTTTGATAAGCTTTATTCATTGCTTCAACCAGATAAGACTTAAGGCTGGGATTATCCGCAATTAACTCCTGCACCTCTTGCCGCTGTTCGATAATTGTGGCTATCCTACTTTTGCTTCGTTGTTGAGGCTGAAACTGCCACTTTAGCAGATGGCCCACCAGGATCCCTAGCCGATTCACCAATTCGCGGCGTTCTTGCCTGCCCAAAGTCTCAATCTCCTCCACCAAGTTGGGAATATCCAATCGATCCCACTGCCCCGATCTCAGCAGTGCGGCTTGCTCTTGCGTCCAGGCATAAAAGTCGCAGTCGTAAAGCGCCATGATCCATTCCTAACAGGACACCGGCCAAAGATAAGTCAATCCTACCGGTTCCAGCCGTTGAGCTTCGACCTCATAAGTTTATCGAGTCCTCAAACTCTGTAGCTACAAAGCCTCGGATCTGTGGCAGCGTTGGATCCCAATGGGGCCTGACCCTGAACAATATGAGGTTTCAACAGGTCTGGAGCGCTTGATCACGGCCCAGGATCCAGGCGATAAGGGGGGGATCCCTGTGGTCAAGATAATACCGGACGGTTTGGGTCAGGTCGATCTCCAAGATGCTGGTAATCATCCTGTGCATGAGCTCCAGATGGATCCGGTCGTCCTAGGTAAGCAGAGCATACCTGCCATGGAGGCTGTTGTTGAGAGCGGCCAAGGCTGTTTGGGTGGCAGTAGCCATTCAAAGGGAGGCTTGAGGCAGGCATCCCACAGCAAGCGGAGTCGGGCCTCGGTGATGTGGAGAGGAGAATATGTTTTTGAAGGGATCCCTTTCAGCTCTCTCCCTCTGTTTTTTTCCGCGAGCGAGTTGAGGTCGCTTTCTTCGCGCCAGCGGATGCCGCAGATCTCTTGGATGATTTCTTCAGAGTAGGGGGCAACGCTGTAGGAGTTACGAAAAATACTTCCGATAGGGCATCCAGTTTTTTGCCTCGCGTAATTTTGCACCCAAGCTTGGTTATGGGGGTTAAGTCCTGCCACCAACTTCTATCCGCCTCTGCAATCCGGGCAGCTGCAATGGTTACATCGACTCCCTTGAGGGGACTGCTGGGTCGCTCGGCTAGGTATCTTAGCGCAGCCAAGATAGTCTCTCTCGATGTATTGGTCAAATTTACCTTCGGAACAATTTCTTTGGCGAGAATCTGGGCCTGCTTAACCTGCTCTGGATCAGGATCGACAACGATACACCATAGCCTTTCCAGTCCCGCTTCTTGAGCAACTGCATAGACAAAATGGTTACCAATGGCCTTGTACTGATAGTCGCCAGCCTCGGCCACCAGCAGAGGAACCCAGTTGTGTCCTCCTGTCGCCCTTAGCTGATCTGCGGCTGCGGCAACAAGGAAGGAGGGAGCAGAAAACCCATCGGCGGGCGTAATGCTCTCAAGGGGTAAGTTAACCAACCTACCTAGATCTGAAAACTCACTCATCGATAAAGTACTCACGGGCAAGACTCTGGTAGTATTCTAAAACTCTCCTGCGCTTAAAGACGGCAGGAGTTCGAGCAAAGCTTGCAGAGGATATCACTGCATAGTCAGGTATCCTAAAAATGCTTTTGTCTTCATTACCTTTCTTAAAATGCGGCCAGAAATATGGACGTAGATCTACACTTTTCTCCTGCTTGATAAGCTTATCTATCTCTTCGTTAGCTAGTTTAATAGTGTATTCACTTCCCGAAGAGACGCCGTTGAAAAAGGTAGGCAAAGCAATAGGGCCACCATCCTGTCGTGACCTAGCAGTTTCTGGAATAAACTTGGTGATTACTCTAACAGCATTATTCAGGGAAGACAGATCGTTGGGGCGGGTAGGTATCAAAATAACATCGGCAGCAAAAACACCACTTTGGCTGAAGTAAAGCCATTGAGTTGGGCAGTCGATTAGGATGTAATCATACTCATTGCGAAGAGGGGCAATCAGATCTCGAAGGCGTCGGGTTCCCTTTTGGATATATGCTAGCGACTGGCTGTCGGTCAACGTCTCCAGCTCAGGGTCTCTTGGGATAATGTCAAAGCTAATGTCGAGAGTTGAGTCAAAGATATAGGGGAACCTATTATTGATTGGATAGCTAAGCGATTGAATAATACTATGAACATCTATCTTTGGATCTTTCAAGCATTGTGTTAGCGTAATCTCTCCAGGAGAAAGGCCAAAACTTCTTGTCAAGTCTCCCTGAGAATCAAAATCAACAGCTAAGACTCTTTTTCCCTTTGCTGCAAGTGCTGCTGCCAAGTTGATGACAGTCGTTGTCTTGCCTACGCCTCCTTTGTTATTGTACACACATATAGTCAAGGCACGCTCATAGTTTTCTAGCTTGTTTCGCAAATCACGTACTATGGTCTCAATGTTATCTGGATTAATGGATAAGTTTGCTGTAGCAGGGTGGACGACTTTTCCATGCTTCCTCCAGATCTGGATGTAACTCGCGTTTGTGATTATTCCCCACTTTGCAGACTTAGAGCGCTCTCTAGATAGGTATCCTTTTACTTGATCTACTGCTTCTTCGTAAGTGGAAGAGCCTTCACTGAGGTCATATGTTCTAGATTTGACTTCTAAAAAAAGATATGGATTTTTCTGGGAGTTATAAAAAATATCCGTAGCTTCCGTATTCTTCCGTGCTGCAAAGTCTACCTTTCCACAGCCTGTCTCAAATTGAGGTCTAATCTCTAGATCGTCAAAGCCCAGCTCGTAGAGGAGAGGGTTGGCAAAATACTGGACAATAACTTGCTCAGTTTTTTCGCTAGGAGATATTTTCTCAAGTTTCTCCCGAAGAGAGTTAGCACTGGCCATAGGACGACAAAGGTAAACAAAAAACTGACACTTAGAACTTCTCGAAGTGTGAAACTGGGGTAATCCCTTGGTAGATTGAAAGCTTGCCCTCAGCATAGCAGTTGCTTGGCTCGTTCTGACAGTGCCTGAGCTGTCAGGCCGTTGTAGTCCATCAATTCGGCGGGGGTGGCGGTGGTTTCCCCGCGTTTCCAAGCGAAGAAATCCCGCGGGCCGGCATAGCGCAACATCAAGGGTTCGAGCATCAGGCTAGATCCGCCTGTTACCCCAATGAGGGCCTCGCCGGCAAACCAAGCGGCAAACTCCTGGTCGGACATGAATTCCCCATCTGGCTGAGCACAGGTGGACCAAGCCACGTCGCCGGGGCGATACAGACGGCGGGGGTTAATCACCGAGACGATTTTGCAGCCGATCCCTTGGGCTTGGAGCTGCTCAGCCGCCTCGAACACGGGCAGGAGAATCATATCCCCCACCACGGCAAAGACCACGGTGCGGGATCCAGGAAGTTCCTGAAGGACGATGCAGCCCTGCTCTACTGCTTGGCGGGCTTGTTCGAGGGTGGTGCGGATGGGCAGGGGGGTTTTGCTGGCGATGATAGGGATCCCTTTGTTGCAGGTGGATAGGGCCCATTCGTAGGCAGCTTGGGCACAGTTGGCATCCGGCGGGAAGAGGGGAAAGATGTTGCCGTTGCGCATCATGGCCGCCAGGTAGGCTTCAATTTCCGGGCGTTGGTGGGTCCAGCCGTTGCGCCCCTGTTCCAGAGCGCCGGCAGTGAAGAGGGCAATGGCCGAGGGGGTGGGCCGGCGCAGCTCCGCCATGGCTTGGGTTACTGTCTGCCAGATGGGTAGGCCGTTGACGGCAAAGGACTCGTAGGAGCACCACAGGGAGCGTCCGCCGAAGAGCGCCAGGCCCGCCGTCAGTCCTGCGCAGGCATCTTCGCTCAGGGGCTCATAGACTTGTCCTTGGGGCTGTTGGTTGTAGAGGGGATCCACCGTGGGGTGAATCACCTTGAGACCTTGGTTCACATTGGCAATGCCGGAAGCTTCGTTGCCGTCGGCATTGGCCACCAAAAAGTCGGGATCTTTCTGCCCCACCTGCACCACCAGGGATCCGATGGCCGTGGTGGAAACCTGCTTGTCCCCCAGGGGAAACTCCGTTAGGTTTAGGGATCCCAGAGGTGGAAGGGGCCGAACGAACTCTGTAACCGCCACTTTGGCGGCTGGCCCCCCGGCGGCCCGCTCGCAGTTCTGTCGCACCAGGGCCCAAGCTGCCGGATGTAAGGCCCGCGCCCGCAGAGCCGCCACAATGTCCGGGTGATCCAGGGTGTGGTGGCCGTAGAGGTTGTGGGACTTGGATCCCTTGGCATGTACCCCAGCCCCCTTCAGTTGCTTGAGGATGAAAACCGTTAATTGTCCGCTCAGGGCTGATTGGATGGCTCGCTCCATTTCGATCAGCACCCTTTGGGCAAAGGCAAGGCGGGCTTCTAGGGAAAACTGGGTGCTATCGACATAGGGGCCGGGCTGCTGGGCATCGTCGAAGTCTTTGGCGTCCACCAGAATCACTTTCTCAAAGCCGTTGCCCCGCCAATACTCGGCCATCTGGGCGTTGCTGGCGGTGGAGATCATGCTGTGGTGCTCTTGGCTGTAGCCGTTCCAGACCAGCACCGGCAGGAAGTTGGTGCGCTGCGGGAAAGCCGTGTGGAAGTGAATCATGGAGCTCATCACATAGGGCTCTCCCAGGCCGCCATCCCCAATCGTGACCGGGAAGAGGCGATCCGGGTAGAGTAATGCCCCCGCCATGGCAAAGTGCTGCCCCTGCCCCAGCGGCCCAGCCGGCGCCAGCAGTCCGGGAATGTAGCCAGAGAGGTGACCCAACAGCCCTTCCCGCTCTCGAAAACGGGCCCGCAGGTCGGCGACGGTGTGGATGCCCATCTCGGCCAGGGATCCATCCAAAAACATGGCCGCGTAAAAGCCCGGCGCGTGGTGCCCAACTTCGGTGGGGATGTTCTTCTGGCCCAGGTACACCAGAGCTGCATAGGCTTCTGCTTGGCTGGCAAATCCGCCCGGATGGCCTGAGGCTTTACTGGCGGTCATTTGCAGGGTGAGGTAGCGCAAGGCATCGGCATAGAGCAAGGTTTGGTAGGCGGCCATACGACTGCCGGGATCCCTCAGTTTCCCGGTGCCGGCATCCACTGCAGGGGCCTGGCCCAGGCGGTCGAATTCCGGCCAGGGATCCCCGAAGTACTGGATCCCTTCGCAAAAGGCGGGGACTTGGGCAGTTGCCTCCTGAGCCAGTGTCATCGGTTCAGCCTCACGCTTGTTGGGTTATTCACACTCACTGTAAACCCGATAACGCTTTTTGGATGTTCTGAGCAGAACTCGTCCAGCCGACGATGCCCCCTTGCGCCCGGATCATCTCCAGGGTGGCTTGCTTGAACTCTGGGAAGTAGCTGGCGGTGCAATCTTCCACCAGCAGGCACTCATAGCCGCGGTCATTGGCCTCGCGCATTGTGGTTTGCACGCAGACTTCTGTGGTTACCCCGGTGAACAGCAGGTGGGTGATGCCGCGCTTTTGCAAGATTGCTTGCAGCTCGGTGGCGTAGAAAGCCCCCTTGCCGGGTTTGGGGATGACGATCTCTCCCGCAAGCGGAGCAAGCTCAGGGATGATGGTGTTGCCCGGCTCTCCGCGAATCAAAATCCGCCCCATAGGGCCTTCGTCCCCAATGGTCAGGGATCCCTTGCCGCGTTTGCGCTTGCTGGGCGGGCAATCGGAGAGATCTGGCTGATGACCCTCTAGGGTGTGAATGATGGTTAGGCCCTTCTGACGACAAAAGTCCAGCAGCCCCTTCAGGGTGGACACAATGGATCCCAGTTGGGTGACATCGTTGCCCAACATTTCCCCAAAGCCGCCCGGCTCCAGGAAATCTCGCTGCATATCGATGATCACCAGGGCCAACTGAGACAGGCCGGGAACTTCATACTCGTAGGGCAAGGCCGGGATCCGAAACATAGAGACCCCCAGTTGGGATCAATGCTGGGGCGGGGATCCTGCCTCGGCCAGGCCGATTTCCCTCAACCGCTGGGCCAAGTATTCTCCGGCAGTCAGGGAAGGGAACCGAGGGATCCCGCCGGTGCGGGCCACACAAGTCGGCAAGGGCGTGAGATCCACCTCTGGCCGCGGATGCACAAAGAAGGGAATGGAAAAGCGGCATTCTTGAGGGTTGTCGGGGTTGGTCACCCGATGGGTGGTGCTGCGCAGCAGGCCATTGGTGAGGTTTTGCAGCATATCCCCGGCATCGACAATGATCTGACCGGGCAGAGCCGAAATGGGCAGCCAAGATCCATCTCGTTGCAGAAGTTCTAGCCCTGGCGCGGTGGCTTCACACAAGAGCGTGATCAAGTTGATGTCTTCATGGGCTGCAGCTCGTAAACTCTGGGGAGGGGCTTCAGCGGGAAGGGGCGGATAATGAATCACCCGCAAGAGATTGGCTCCTCCTTCCGCCGCTTTGGGCAGGTATTCGGCAGGCTCCCCCA
This sequence comes from Synechococcus sp. R55.2, assembly GCF_047462075.1. Taxonomy (NCBI): domain Bacteria; kingdom Bacillati; phylum Cyanobacteriota; class Cyanophyceae; order Synechococcales; family Synechococcaceae; genus Synechococcus; species Synechococcus sp. R55.2. Next base: position 8,051 of record NZ_JANSIH010000415.1, on the reverse strand, counting down.
GATACAGAGAGATTGCTTGCAACAGTCCCTGGGCACAGGTTTCCAGTTGGGCGAACAGCTCTACCATCACCCTGCGAAATTGGGGCACCTCCCGAGGCCAGATGTTGGCAGGAAGGTGGGGATCCCCTTCGCGCCCGATGTGCCAAAACTCTTTCATGTCAGGATAGGGATGATCTTTAGCGTGTTCTTTGCCAAAGGGGGTGTACCCTCGTTGCCCCAGCAGCGCCGGATCCTCATAGGCTCTCTTGGTTGGCTCTGGCAAAAGAAAAACGGCTTCTGCGGCTTCATAGGCTTCCCGGATCAATTCCGGCGATAGGCCATGGTTGACCAAGGCAAAAAAGCCAATCTGTTGCAGCGCTTCCCCCACCTGGCGGACAAACTGCTCCCGCTCACCTGACGTTCCGTTTTGAAAGGCGGCAAAATCGACAACCGGCAGAGTCTGGCGTTGGGGAGTGGTTACCACGGCAAAAGTCGTCTCCGGCGAAGAGTCAACGCTATTTCTAGGCAGCGGGCTTGGTGTCCTATGCTATCCTTCCTAAGAAGCCAAGGGGAGAGTTCTGAATCGAAGACGGTCTGTTCGGGGTTCATCTACAATATCTATCTACAATATCTAGAGTCTAAAGCTGCTCAGCTACTTGCCTTCCCACAAGATGCAGGTAGAATCCTGCCGGACAGCCTCTGTCCCTTTTGTCTGGAGATTGCACCTTGTAGTGGCCTGTGCCCTTTTTGGAAGGCTGTGATAAAGTCGATAGAAGCAAAGCTATGGATTGATTTTGCCTTGAGAGCAGTCTGAGCCCTGGGTAGGCGGAATGGAGCGAGTTGTTCTGTTGTTGCACTGGGTTAACTGGATAAAGCAGGGCAGGCTACTTCTCTCTTTTTTAGCTGATTAAAGTTTTTGTAAAGTTACGGATACCTGTTGCTTGTCAACCATAACCGCGCCTAGAATTGCCGAGGACTGATGTTTTCGGAGATAGTTTGCAGACACTGTTGATGTTGCTTTCCTTTTGCCTACTCTCAATCTGTTGACCTTTCGAGACCGACTGCTCTATGACAGACACTCATCCCTGTGCCCCCTGTATTGTGAATACGGGAACTTTGGTGAACAAGCGGGATATTTACCGACTCCTATCCGATTTGGCCCGTGTTCGCTACTTCGATATCGTCGATGGCTCAGTGCGGAAGCAAGGGGAAGGCTGCGTGGTGGATGTTTTTCAGGATCCCACTGCTGCCACACTGGTGGTAAACCGTAGCCTCTACTTAAATGTGAACAGCTTTGACTATGCCTGTCTGCGGGATCCCGCTTCCGAAGAAGAGATTGCCAACCTGGGCAAGGAGCAGCCGGGCGTGGTTATCGACTTGGTTCAGGACGGACGTATTCTGCGCTTGGTTCCCCTGGTGGAGCCGCGTTCGGATCCCGAGGAGCTCTTGGGGGATAACCAGGCGCTGCGGGCAGCGGTGGATGTTTTGGCTGCGGGCTGGGGCATAGAAGAGGAAAACTCTTCCGACTCCTCAGATTGAGAGATCCTGACCTGAAAATATAGACCTCCAAACCCATCTCTTCCTGGCCTTGAAGTTGACCGGTGCGGTGTGACGCAAATCATGCTCGGGAGGATGGTTGCAGCCGGTATGATCCACTTGGGTCATGGGGCTTTTTGGGAGGTGGTGTGAATTCAAGGCAGCGACTGCTTTTGGGCAGAGTGTGGGGCCTGCGCCTGCTTGGATCCCTGGTGGCTGTGCTTCTGGTACTGGCGCTCAAGGCCTGCGGGGGAAGTGGTGGCTCCTCTTCTGTGAGTGTCATTCCCACTCCCATTCCAACCGTCATTCCCACTTCTACTCCAACTGTCGTTCTCACCCCTACTCCGACTGTCGTTCCTACCTCTTTGCCCTCGCCAACGACTGCGCCTGCTTCCCAGTTCACCATTGACGTTCGCTTTCCCGACAACAGTCTCACTCCTACCCAGCAGTCGATCATCCGCAGTGCTGCTCTGCGCTGGCAACAGCTCATCGTTGGCGACCAGCCGGATCTGCCCCCCACCACCATTCGGGCCGACGAATGCGATCGAGGGTTTCCCAGCACGCCACTCAATTTCCCCATCGACGATCTGTTGGTGGAGGTGCGGGCCAGAAACCTCGGCGACGAGCGAATTTTGGGGGGAGCTGCTCCCTGTTTTGTACGGGCCTCTAATGGTCTGCCTTTTTACTCCGTAGTTCTGTTCAACAGTCAAAATCTATCTGCCCTGGAAGAACGAGGGGATCTGCCCATTACCGCCCTGCACGAGTTGGGCCATGCCTTGGGCTTCTTGCCCATCGTCTGGGATCCCAAGGGGCTAACGGTGGGCTTGGTGGGACGGGATCAGCCTACGCCCCCTGGCTATGATCCCCGCTTTATCGGCCCCAGGGCGGTCAGCGCCTTCGCCACGCTGGGAGGAAACGCGCCCTCTGTTCCTTTAGAAAACGAGTTTGGGGAGGGATCCCGAGATTCCCATTGGCGGGAGAGCGTCTTGGGCCGCGAGCTGATGACCAGCCGCATCGACCGGGGGGTAGCCAACCCCTTGAGCATTCTCACGGTGGGAGCAATGGCAGATATCGGCTATGAGGTGAATCCAGCAGCGGCGGATGGCTTTGCTTTGGGGCGCAGTAGAGGGATCCCTCAGCCTTTGGAACTGCAGGAGCTGGAGTTGACCCTACCCCTACAGCGATTTGACGCCGAGGGCAGGCGGGTGGGGGATCCCCAGGCCTAAGAAAAGGAGTATATCTACTCATGGCCAAGAGGCTACCTTTTAACAATAATGAAGGTCGAGTTGTATAACTTCACAACATCGACATAGCATCGACAAGTTCTCAACATCGACAAGTTCTCACCTCATCTCTTTGCAATTAGCTATGGGTATCCTCAAGAAGCTTTTCGGCGGCCTGTTCTCCTTCTTCGGCATTCTCTTCGGCGGCTTGGTGGATTTTGTTACCGGGCCTTTTCGTTCTGCACCAGCTTCTCCCAGCTCTGCTCCTGCGGCTACAGCAACTGCTCCTGCCAACAAGCCCAAGGTGGTGGTGGAGAAGCCTTTTGTGCCCAATGAGATCTCGGCTCCGCGTCCTAACCGTCGCCCTGGCCCGGCTTTGGATGTGTTCCGGGCTATGGTTCAGGAGATCCCTTCGGCGCGGGCTTAGTCTGCCCATCTTCGGGAGCAGCTCGTAAGATGGAGGTGACACCGCTGGAGACTGCTCTCTATGTCCGATCTCTCTTTCTCAGAACAAGAACGGCTGAAACAGCTTGAGCGTGAACTGGAGCAGGCGGCTGCAGCCTCTCGGGAGTCGGGAACATCCGTTGCGTCTCAGGGGAAAAGTGCCGTCCGAGCTTGGGTTGAGACTTGGGGGCGTCCACTGGTGACGGTCTTCGCCATTCTGGGCTGTATTCTTCTGGTCGGGCTGTTCTTCCGGGTTTTCGGCACCGTTCTCAGGTGGGCAGTGGTGGCGGGGCTGGGCTATCTGCTCTATGCCTGGGTGGTGGCACCGCGGCTGGGCCTTCCCACCGGAGCTAAGTCGAAGCCAGAGGACAGCAATCTCGACAGCTTTTGATGCCTAGGGATCCCTGGCGAGCCTATGTTTACTTGGCGGCGGCCATCTTGGGCTGGGCCACGGCTGCCAGCGCTTTTAAGTTTGGGTTGCGGTACCTGTCGCCGACGGTTCTGCTGATTTTTTCGGCCTTTAGCTCTTGCCTGATCCTGGGGATCGTTTTGGTGGTTACAGGGCGGGCGAGGTTGATCGGCAGGCAGAAGGGATCCCAAGTCCGCCTATCGGCTCTTCAGGGGCTGCTCAACCCCCTTGGCTACTATGGGGTGTTGTTCCAGGCTTATGACCGTCTGTCGGCTCAGGCGGCGATGGCTCTGAATTACACTTGGCCGCTGGTGCTGGCTCTTCTGGCGGTGCCGCTGCTGGGAGAGCGCTTCCGTTGGCGGCTGGTGTTGGCCTTGGGGGTGAGCCTGCTGGGAGTGGTGCTGGTGGCTACGGGGGGATCCTGGGGCACCTTGCAGGTGGAGGATCCCTGGGGGGTGCTGCTGGCGGTGGGCAGCTCTGGAATCTGGGCGCTCTACTGGCTGCTCAATGTGCGGGATGGGCGAGATGCGGTGCTGAAGCTGTTTATGGGGTTTCTCTTCGGCAGCCTCTATGGCCTGCTACTGCTGCCGTTTCAGGAGGTCTCTTGGACAGTTGCGGGGCTGGGTTGGGCGGCTTACATTGGTCTGGCGGAGATGGGCCTGACTTTTGTATTTTGGCTGCGGGCTCTGGAGTTGGCGGGCCATCGGGGATCCCTGGCCAACTGGGTGTATGTGACGCCTTTTTTGTCGTTGGGGTTGATTGCGGTGCTGTTGGGCGAGACGATTGCGCTGGGATCTGTGGTGGGCCTGGGCTTGATCTTGGCGAGTAACCTGTGGGGATCCCATAGGGAAAAGCCCCCCGCGGATCCTGTTCTGTCCTGAGGCGGTTGCGTTCGCGCCAGCGGGACGGAGTCCTATCGCGTTAGCGGGACGGAGTCCTATCGCGTTAGCGGTGCAGAGCACAATGAATCCCGTTCCTCTGTATGTGGCGGCAACAGCTCACGGGTTTGGGCACGTTACCCGTCTGGCGGCGGTCGTGAATGCTTTGCTGCGGCGGGATCCCCATGTTCTGCCCATCTTGGTCACGCCGGCACCCCGCTGGCTCCTGGAGCGCTATGTAGAGGGGAAGTTTCTCCATCGACCGCGGGCGTTGGATGTGGGGGTGGTGCAGCCGGATGGGCTACAGGCCGATCTGCCGACTACGTTGGCCGCCCTCAAGGCGTTCAAAGCCAGCGCTGCGGAGCTTATTCGGGAAGAAGCGGATTTCATTCGAGCCCAGGGGGTGCCTTTGGTGTTGGCGGATGTGCCGCCCATTGCTGTAGCCATTGCCCAGGCTGCCGGGATCCCCTGCTGGATGGCCAGTAATTTTGGCTGGGATTTCATCTATCAGGAGTATGGCCCGGAGTTTCAACCGTTTGTGGCCTGGGTTCGGGAGCTCTATGGGCAATGTGACCTTCTGTTTCGCCTGCCCTTTAGCGAGAGCATGGTCGCGTCAGCGGTGCGGAGCACTAGCGCCTTCCCGCATCAGCGGGAGGTGGGGCTGACGGGATCGGATCCCCGCTACCCACCAGAAGAGGTCGCCGCCCAGTTGGGGTTACACCCGGAGCAACCCAGGGCTTTGTTTACCTTTGGCGGGCTGGGGGTGCAGGGGTTTCCTTACGAGCGGCTCCAAGATTTTCCCGACTGGCAGTTTCTCACCTTTGATCCGGAAGCTCCCCCCTTGCCCAACTTGCGGGTTTTGGATGGGCGGGTGTGGCGACCGGTGGATGTGATGCCCCTCTGCCGCTGGGTGGTGTCCAAGCCGGGCTATGGCACTTTGGCGGAGGCCCTGCGCAGCCGCACACCTATGGCCTGTGTTACCCGCTCTGGGTTTGCTGAGTCACCGTTGCTGGTTGAGGGTTTGCGGCGCTATGGCTGGCATCGCATTCTCTCGCCAGAGGAGTTTTTTCAAGGATCCTGGGACTTTTTGCGGGATCCCGCCCACCCGCCCCAGAGGCCGGATGGGTTGGATCTCCAGGGGAATGAAACCCTGGCTGCGGCCTTAGAGGCATTCCTGCGGGGGAGGGATCGCGGGTAGGATAGGGGGCAGCTTTCTGCAGCGGATCCCTTCACGGTAGCGGTGTGGAGCCCTATGGCCAGCAGCTCGTTCGGGTCAGCGGTGCGGAGCACTGCGGAATCTTTGCGGCAACTGTACGAAGAACTGCCCTACCCCAATGTTTCCATTGAGGCCTCGGGCCGCAACGCCATTGACGGGTTGTACCGCCTAAGTTTGACCACCGCCCAATACGCCCGCACCCGCGCCATTGTGCCCAGCGAAGGCGCTCTCATTTTGAATGCTGGCTGCGGCTCGGGCTGGGAAACGTTGATCCTGGCGGAGGCCAATCCAGGGGCGCGGCTGGTGGTGTGCGACCTGTCAGCAGAATCGGTACGGGTGACGGAGCGACGCTTGCGCTACCACGGCTTCGGGGAGGTGGAGCTCCATGTTCTCAACCTATTGGACATCGAACAGTTGGGGCTGGAATTTGATTTCATCAGCCTCAACGATGTGCTCTATCTGCTGGACGATCCGGTGGCGGGGCTAAAAGCCCTCAAGCGGGTTCTCAAACCTGACGGGATCCTGCGGGCCAACCTGCACCACGCCTACCAGCGGGAGGTGATCTTTCGCCTACAAGAGGCGTTTCGGCTGCTGGGGCTGTTTGATCTACCCACTCCTGAGGCCTGTCAGCGGGTACGGGAATTCATGGCCAGTTTGGCCTCGGACGAAATGCGGGCAGCCCTGCGCTGGAACCCTGAGATCTACAAAGACGACACCAACATCCGGGCCAACTACCTCTTGCCAGGAGACAAGGGCTTCCTGATCCCCGACCTGATGCGCATGCTCGAGGAAGCTGAGCTGGGCCTGGTTTGTCTGGTGGACTATGCCGACTGGGATCCGGCGCTTTTGTTCAAGGAGAGGGCCATGCCCCCCTGGTTGCAAGCTGAGTTGGACAAGCTCTCGCCTGCGGATCAAAATCACTTTTATGAGCTGATCTACCCCAACCATCGCCTCATTGACTTTTGGGCGGAACACCCCGGCTCTTCCTTGGTCTTGCCCTGGAGCGACGCCGATTGGCTGGGGGGCAGGGTGCAGCTTAACCCCATCCTGACCGACAACGTCGAATTTCGCCAAAACTTCGCCAAAGCCTACGAGAAGAAGCTGGAGTTTGCCATGAATTGGCCGGGGGCTAGCTATGGACGCCTAACCATTCCAGCTCCTCAGATGGCCTGGCTGGGATCCCTGTTGCAGGGGCCAACGCCGGTGAAGGCCATGATTGAGCAGGCAGCTCAGGTCAACACGTTAGAGCCGGAAGCGGCCCAGGAGGAGGTGCTCACCTACCTGGCAGGGCTGGAGTCGTTTTTGTTTGTGATGTTGGATCCTGCACCCGTTCCAGGAGAAGGAGTTTTTCCAATCGCTTGAGATCCCCGAGCCTTTCTCCCAAGGGTAGAGGGAAGCCAATGGGCCGGTTCACGGCAACTTGGAACGACTATTGAGGGATTGAGGCTCTGCCGGGCTGCAAGAACGGTCTTGGGCAGATGTCAGATGGGAAGAGATCCCTCTCTAGCGATCCACCAGGCGCAGCTCGAAGGTGAGGATGTTGGCGGCCAAAATCTCCAAAGCCCCGCCCTCGATAAGGTCGCGAGTGAGGGCAGCTCCGGAGCCACTTTGTTGGATCAATTCGCGGCTGCGGCGCACCGTCTCTTGTCGCTGGGGATCATCCACAACCACCTGCCGCTGATTGGACAGGCTGAGGCGATAGAAGTTGGGCAAATCTCCCCGGGTGGCATCAATGGCCAGATTGGTCTCTTCGGGGGCCACACGGAAGGGGGCGCGAGCGGTGAGCAGAGCCACCTGAATATCTTGATCCCGCCCATCGAGACCCTGCAGCTCGGAGATATCGATCTGGAAGTTGAGGGTATCGCGGTCGCGGGTGAGGCGATTGACCCGTACCTGGTTAAAGCCGACCGCAAACTCTCGTTCCGGCTCTCCAAACCGCTGGATGGTGGCCTGCAAGACCGACTCTTCGTTGAGGGGGGTAACCCGAATGAGGTAATCCCAGTCCCGCACAAAGGTGTACTCGTTGGGCCCCACACGGACGTTGGGATCCACCAAGTTGGCGGTGGGACCGGGGCTACCGGCCCGGCTGAGGGCCACCACGTACCAGTAGTTGGGGCTGATGGGCAAACCCAGGGTCATGCGTACTTCCAACACAGGCCGGGCCCAAGCTGCAACAGCCGTGAGAGCTGTTATGGCCATGGCCCCGAAGCAACTCCACAGCCAGCGCTGGGGAGGAAAATTAAGCTGCGGCGGGCGAGAGCAAGTGATGGCTGTAGTTCTCATTCAAGCCTTTTCAAGGGCAGTTGCCTGTCTGATACATTCACGCTGAACTCTCCTGAACATGGTTCAGGAAAGAAGCGATCGCA
>NZ_JANSIH010000414.1:0-16796 GCF_047462075.1 Synechococcus sp. R55.2 | reverse complement strand
GAGCCGGCAGTTGGATTTTTATCTGCGGCGGCTCACGCCAGAGCAACAGGCAGCTTTGGCGGATTTGCTGACACGTAATTTTGACCTTGACCAGGTTACGGTCAGCCAGTTTACCTACTCTGCGATTGGCGAAGATCTGCTGCGGCGGTTGACCCTAGTATTGCATGGAGATGGAGAAGCAGAGTTTTATGCATTGCGGGCGGCATTGATCCTGGCGGCAGGGGATCCCGAGGGGCTGACGTTGGTGAATGTGTTGCGCCGCTACCCGCTGGAGAAGTTGCAGATCGATCTGGATATGAGCATTCGCTTGGTGCGAGAGGCCGGTCAACTCTTCCGCCAGCGGGATCTGGTGATCGCAAGGCTGCGAGAAGAGGCCGGGCGGAAAGCTGAGTGGGCATCTTCCAGCGCTTCTCTCAGCATGGCAGCCCAAGACTCAGCTCAACCTCACCTTAGCCCCGAGCAGCCGGGTGAGTTGGAGTGGCAGGTGGAGCGCTTCCAGTTGGTCAACCCTTGGCGCGATACGCCTGTGTCGGTGGAAGTCTATCTGCCGGAGGGGAAGGGGCGTATCCCCTTGGTGGTGATCTCCCACGGCATTGCCTCTGACCGCAATACCTTTGCCTACTTGGCCCGCCATTTGGCTTCTTGGGGGTTTGCGGTGGCGGTGTTGGAGCATCCGGGCACCGATGTGGAGCGGGTGCGCAGCTTTTTGTCAGGGTTTGGCTCTTTGCCGGGGCCCTATGAGTGGGTGGCGCGGCCCCAGGATATTTCTCTGCTGTTGGACGAGCTGGAACTCAGGGCACAGCAAGATCCCAGCCGCTGGGGCAGGCTGGATGTAAAGTCGGCAGGACTGTTCGGCCAGTCTTTGGGGGGATACACGGTGTTGGCGGCAGCAGGGGCTGCGCTCAATCCAGCCCGCTTGCAAGAGAACTGCCAGACATCCCATTCCTTGGAGCTGACCCTGAATGTTTCTCTGTTGTTGCAATGTCGGGCGATAGAGGTGTTCCAGGCTTCCAACCTGGCCGCGCAGGCGGGGCAGTTGGCAGATGCGCGCATTCAGGCGGTGTTTGCCCTCAACCCCCTCACCAGCACGGTGTTTGGCCCAGAAGGGCTAGGCCAAGTGGGGATCCCGGTGATGATAATGTCGGGCAGCGAAGATTACTTTACCCCCGCCCTAGCAGAGCAGATTGAACCCTTTACCTGGCTGGGATCCCAGCAGCGCTATTTGGCGATAGTGGAGGGATCCACCCATTTCACCTTCCTGGGTGGGGGTGGCCAGGGGGCCTTCCCGGTGCCGCAGGAGTTGATCGGGCCAGATCCCCAGTCAGCTCGCCCCTTGCTCAAGGGCTTGGCCACTGCTTTTTTCAAAACCTACCTGGCGGCGGGATCCGACTCCGGCGGGTTTTCTGAGTATTCGACTTATCTCAACTCTGCCTACGCCGAATCCCTGACCCCAGCACCTCTACGCACCACTTTGATTCGAGACTTGAGGCCAGAACGGATCCAACTGGCCTCGTTCGCGACGGCGGTGCGGAGCACTTTCCCGTGAGAAGTGTCTTGAGCTGAGGAGCTGAGAAGAGGGCTGGCTGCTATCTTTTCGGATTATTCCCTTTGGTTTTGCTGAATCTCTGCCCATGCTGCTGTTGCTGACCAATCTGAGCGCCGTTTTGCTGTTTTTGCTCTGCCCCTGGTGGGTGCTGAGGCGGGAGTTCGGCGGCACAGGGGTGCTGGCAGGAACCTTTGGCCTCATCGACCCGCAGCAGTTGGGGATCCCGGAGACTTTGGCGGTGGGTTGGATCCCAGGGTTGAGCTGGGCCTGGGTGCTGTTGGCGCTGTTGTCGTGTCTGGCCCTGGGGATCAAAGAGCGGCAAGTGCGGGCCCGCTGGCTGTACAGCTTGGGGGTGGGCGGTCTAGTTCTGTTTGGGCTGGGCTTGCTCTGGTTTTATGGGGCAGTGGGGGCGGTGAACAGGGCGGCCCTGGCGGAAGGGATCCCGCCAACTCGGTTGCCGTTGCGGCGGTTCAGCCCTTCTTTGGCTGGCTATGCCAGCTTTGCCTATGCCCTGCTGCTGTTGCTGCTGGGGCGGCTGCAGTTGCCGGGGGGAAAAGCCTTTTTGGTGCGGCGGCGGCAGATCATCGTCCCCCTGACTGCCTTGGGGGCGGCGGTGGCAGCAGGGGCGGTGGTGGTGGGGTTGCTGCGGCCCGGCCTGGGCTCCTCGCCCGATTCGCCTTTTTTTGTAAAGCTAAGCACCAAACTGGACTTGATCACCTACACCTTTCAGGTGCTGTTTAGCCCCATCACTCATCTGCCCGGGTTGTTCCAGAGTTTGCTGCTGGCCACTCCTCTGATTTTTACGGGGTTGGCGGTGGCCTTTGGCTTTCACGCGGGCTTGTTCAACATCGGCGCGCCGGGACAACTGACGATGGGAGCCATTGCCACCATGCTGGTGGGGGTATACCTGCCGGGGCCAGGTTGGCTGACTTTGCCCCTCTCGGTTTTGGCGGCGGCTGCCGGTGGAGCCCTTTGGGGTGGGATCCCCGGTTGGCTCAAGGCCCGCTTCGGCACCCACGAGGTCATCAACAAGATCATGATGAACTACATTGCCGACTCAATCTTCTTGTTTTTAATTTCGGCCAACCAGTACCGTTTTTTCGGCTATCCGGTCACTTTGCCCTTCAAGGCCCCCGGCCCAGAAGCCCGTAGCTACGAAATTCGCCCCGAATCGCGGCTGCCCTCGCTGCTGGAGTTGCTGGGGCTACAGGGATCCGGCCCCGGGACGCTGTCTTGGGCTTGGCCCTTGGCCCTGTTGGCCGGGGTGGGGTTTTACCTGCTCTGCAGAGGCTGGCCCCTGCAAAGACGATGCATCGGATCCCTGGCGGCAGGGCTGGGGGGATATCTGCTGGGGGGCATCTTGCCCGGTTGGCCGGTGGAGGTGCCCACAGGGTTGGCCGCCATCCGCTTGAACGGGGCCTTTTTGATTGCGCTGCTGGCGGTGGCAGTGGTGAATGTCTATCTGTGGGGAACCTTGGAGGGCTATGAGCTGCGGGCCATGGGCTTTTCTCCCAGAGCGGCAGAATATGCCGGGGTGGACTTGGGCCAAAAGCAAATCTGGGCCATGGCCATCTCCGGCGCCTTGGCGGGGCTGGCTGCAACCCACTATGTTCTGGGGGCCGGCCTCGAAGAATACCGCCTCAAGCAATCCTTGCCTGCCCAGGTCGGTTTTGATGGCATTGCGGTGGCCCTGATGGGGCAAAACTCTCCTCTGGGCATCGTCCTCACAGCACTGCTGTTTGGGGTACTCTTGACGGGGGGGCTGCGGCTCAATCTGGAATTGGGGATCAGCCGAGAATTGGTGACCGCTCTACAAGCTTTGATCGTCTTGTTCATTGCAGCAGGTGGCCTGTTGCCCGGCTATTTCACGGATCCCTTGCAGGCAGCCCAGGTAGAAATGGACTGCGATGAACGCTCAACTTGAGTACCCCTGAGCGGAGATCTCGCTTGCGCTGGCGTTGCAGAGCACTATGGCAACTCTGTTTTGGGCTTTGATCCCGGCTACCCTGCGCTCCACCACCCCTCTGTTGCTCACGGCCTTGGGGGGCATGTACTCGGAACGCAGTGGCGTGGTCAATATTGCCCTGGAAGGGATCATCTTGTTTGGGGCTTTGGCGGCGGCAGTGACCACCCAACGCCTGGAGGCTCCCCTTCTGGCGCAAACTCCAGCAGCCCAGGTGGGTTGGATCCCTTGGGTGGGTCTGTTGGCCGGGGCCTTGGGGGGAGTGGCCATTGCCTTTGTGCATGCGCTGATGTGCATCCGCTACAGAGCCGATCAAATTGTCAGCGGCACCGCCATCAACCTGTTGGCCATGAGCGTGCCTTCGCTGGTGCTGCAATCCTTCTACGGCAACACCACCAACTCTCAGGAAATTGTCAATCGGCTGCCGTTATGGCATGGGTTTAGCCCCTTGGTGTACCTGGCCTTTCTGTTGGTGCCGATCTCCTGGTGGTTGCTGTTCAAAACGCCCTGGGGCTTGCGGCTGCGAGCGGTGGGAGAGCATCCTCAGGCTGCTGCCACCATGGGGGTGGATGTCCTGGGTATGCGCTACGCGGCGGTGCTGCTCTCCGGCTTGTTGGGGGGCCTGGCGGGGGCTTATCTTTCCATCGGCTTTTTGAACCAGTTTGTCCGCAACATGTCAGCAGGAAAGGGCTTTATCGCCTTGGCAGCGATGATCTTCGGCAAGTGGCATCCCTTCGGGATCTTGGGCGCAACGCTGTTGTTTGGAGCCACCGACGCCCTGGCCATCCAACTGCAGGGAGGAGATGTGATGCCGCCCGTGTTGATCCAGGCTTTGCCCTTTGTGTTGACGATGGGGGTTCTATCGGGAGTGCTGAGCCGCACCCGCCAAACCCGCCCGCCGGCTGCCCTGGGCAAAATCTACAGCAACTGAAAGAGAGCCGAGAGACAACCCTTTCTAGCGCACAGTCATGATGGTCATCTCGATTCAAACTAGGACACTGCACCCACACCTAAAACGTTGGTCGCGTCGGCGTTGCGGAACAGTAATGCACTCGGCCAAAGGCTTTCCTCAATGGCCCAGGCATCTCACCCTAGACTGAACACCGCAGTCTAGAAATGGTCTAGAAACAGCTTAGAAACCCTCGGAAAGGCAGAGGGGCGCCAAGATGGGCTCCGGGGAACTCCCCAAAACAGGGATCCTCTCATGGGCAGCAATATCAAACTGGCTCGGTTGCTGGCTTTGGCGGCAGTTAGCGGTTGATCGGGGTCGATTGTACGCCCCTGCTGGGTACGCTAGTTCTGGACGCGATTCTCGGTGTGGGCCTGTTGGCTCCCGCCTCAGCAGTCCAGATGGGGCAAAGTCTGTCCGGTAGGGATCCCCTTTTAGGTTTATTCTGGACTTAGCCATCTTTCCAGAGTTGCACCTCAGCTTGTGCGGGATCCAGAGTCGAAAATGGTTTCACCCTATCGGGATTCCGGCAGTTGCCAACCCTGGAGGCTCTTGTTCCGAGCAGTCGGTAAATCTATGTTAGGGGGGGATGAAAACCATGGACATTGATCTTCGTCCGCTGATCGTTTTGTCGCCCATTGTTTTGGTGGTTGCCTGGGCTGCTTACAACATCATCAAGGCTGCCATCAAGGGGGAGGCCAAGCTCTTCGGCGAAAGAGGCAACAACCCCTTTGGCAGAGGGGGGAGCTGAACGTGCGGATCCGCTCACAGCCGGCAGGCTCAGTATGCTAGGTGAGGAGACCCAGGCAGCGGTAACGCCCTCCGAGGGGACAAGCCCAAAATCCGCTGATGTGATTGTTATTGGGGCCGGAGTGGCCGGCTTGGTGTGTGCAAGGCAACTGCTGCGGGCAGGGCTCCAGGTTCTGGTGCTGGAAAAATCGGCAGGCTTGGGCGGGCGCATGGCCACCCGTCGAGTTGAACATGCTGGACAAACGGTGCCGGTGGATCATGGAGCTCAATACCTGACCGCCGACTCGGATGGCTTTCATCGCTGGGTGAAGGAGCTGCTGGGCCTGGGGCTGCTGACGGAATGGACACGCTCGCTGCATGTGCTGGATCGAGAAGGGCTGCGCCCGGAGGATCCCAACGATGAAAAACCGCGCTATGTCTGCCCTCAGGGCATGACGACGCTGGCCAAACACCTGGCTGCCCCGCTGTCGGTACACACCCAAACTCGTGTGGTCAGCCTCAAACCTTTGGCAACAAGCTGGCAATTGAGGGCGGAGAACGGCCAATGCTACGAGGCTGCTGCCTTGGTGGCGACAATCCCGGCCCCCCAGTTGCTGCCTTTGCTCCGCGAAGGGATCCCCCCGGCTGATAACCTGTTGTCTCTGCTGGGATCCGCCCAGTATCAACCCTGCCTTGCGGTTTTGGCGGGCTACTCCGAGAACATACCGCCACCGCCCTGGAAGGGGATCAAGTGCTTGGAGGATCCGATGTTGGCCTGGCTGGGACTGGACAGCAGCAAGCGCCTACAGCCACTCTCGCCCGTGGTGGTCTTGCATGGGGGGGCGGAGTGGTCATCTCTGTACCTGGAGGCCAGCCCACCTGAGCTGGAAAAGGCCGGTCGAGAATTGCTGGCCCACGCGGCCCAACGGCTGGATCCCTGGCTGGCTTCGCCACAATGGATGCAGGTGCACCGTTGGCGCTACGCATTGCCTTTGGAAACCACGGGATTGGCCAGCCTAAGCACCCGTATTCCCGCCGCTGAGGGATTGCCTTTGGTTTGTGCCGGCGATTGGTGCGCCGGGGGTCGCATAGAGGGGGCTTGGCTCTCAGGGCAAGACGCTGCCAAAACCCTGCTTGGAATGCTTTCCGGGAAATGAGGGGATGCAGAGGGTATGCACGGGCCGACTCGGTCGGCAGGGGAAATGCCTGGCCTGGCGCAGGACGGAGATGACGGCAAGACCACTGGGAGGGCAGGCTGAGGGCCGCCGAGAATTTCCACCCTCTGGGCCGGGGAGTGTGCCAAGCTGAAAGGGTGGATCCCCTGGCAGGTACTCTCCTCTCCATTTATGCTCAGAACCTGCACAATCTACCGTCGGGCGCAATTTGCCGCCAGCCACCGGTACTGGTTGCCCGAGCTCTCAGAAGCCGAGAACTTGGCCCGCTTTGGCCCCAATGCCCGTTTTCCCGGCCACGGCCACAACTACGTGCTGGAGGTGGGCATGAGTGGCGAGGTGGATGACTACGGGATGGTGCTCAACCTCTCGGATGTAAAGCAAGTGATCCGGCAGCGGGTGATTCAAGATCTCAACTTTGCTTATCTAAATCAAGCTTGGCCGGAGTTTGCCCAAACCTTGCCCACTACCGAGTTTATCGCCTACGCGATTTGGCAACGCCTGGCCGATGCCTTGCCCCTAACCAGCGTCCGTCTGTACGAAGATCCTGAGCTTTGGGCCGAATACCGAGGAGAAGCCATGCAAGCCTACTTGACTGTTGCCACCCATTTCAGCGCCGCCCACCGCTTGGCTCTGGATCACCTGAGTTTTGAAGAAAACAGCGCCATCTACGGCCTCTGTGCCCGTCCCCACGGCCACGGCCACAACTACGGCCTGGAGATCACCGTCAAGGGATCCATCGACCCGCGCACGGGGATGATCGTGGACTTGGCGGCCCTGCAGCGGCTGATCGAGGAGCAGGTGGTGAAGCCGCTGGATCACACCTTTTTGAACAAAGACATTCCCTACTTTGCCCAGGTGGTGCCTACTGCCGAAAACATCGCCCTCTACATCCAGCGGCTGCTGACTCTGCCCCTGCGGGAGCTGGGGGTGCAGTTGCATCGGGTTCGCCTGCAGGAGAGTCCCAACAACAGCAGCGAGGTCTACGGGGAGTTTCCGCTGGAAGAGCTGCTCAACTCCTCAGAAGGACAAGATGTGGCTCCCCCCGCTTCTGGCAGCCCTATTGCCACGCAACGCTGATGTGACCACCATGCTGGATCTGGTTAAGCTGAGCGGGCAAATTCCTGCCTTCACCCGGCACTTGCAACAGGAGTCGAAAGCCGGCCAAGAACGCCTGCGCCAAGCCTGGCAAGTTTTCGAGCGCTGGCAGCAGGAGCCGCAGGTTTGGCAGTCCCGCTGGGCCGAGTGGGGATCCCATCTGTCGTTTGTTTGCGCCAGCCCTGCCGAGCCGCCGGAAGCCTGGGGATCCCTGCCCAAGGTCGAGCCTCTGCAGGGGCGACACACGGTGGTGGCCACGGATGGATCCCAGATTTTGCCCAGTCACCACGAGATTGCCTACTGCTCGCTGATCAATGTTGGGCGCGTGGTTCTCCACTACGGCACCCAGGAGTGGCCGCTGTTGGACAGCCAGCCCCTGCTGCTGTATGGAGATGAATCCTTTGCCCGGCACTCAGACTCCTCTTCCCCGGAGCGGAGGGCAGAAGGGTTGCCGAGGGCCCCCCTTAACCGGCGAGACTCTCGCCCACGGCGCACCCCAGGTGAACGCAATCCTACCAGCGGCACGGAGTCCTCGTTGGGGCTGGAAGAGATACTGGCCTTACGACGCTCCCAAGCGGAACTGGAGGAGCTGGCTCGTTTGGCCCTGTCGGTGCCCCGTCGCCGCACCACGCTGGCGCTCCTGGATGGATCCCTAATCCCTTGGGGACTGGAGCCTCTGCCCCAGTCGGCCCGGCGCCCCTGGTTGGATCCCATTCTGGCGACCTTGGAGCAGTTGCGGGCGGCCCGCATCCCTCTCGTGGGCTACATCAGCGCCTCTCGCAGCAGCGAAACCCTTAACTACCTGCGCCTGGGGCTGTGCCCCTACCTGGGCTGTGAATGTTATCGCTACTGCCTTGCCGACAAAACCCCCCCTTGCCATCCCTTTGCCCCCCTGCCGGATCGCGTTTTTTGGGGATCCCTGCTGCAGCCGGGAGAGCGCAGCCCCCTTTGGCGCTGCGGAGCCAGCGTGTTGGACGCCTTCGGGGAACACCACGTCCACTGTTGTTACCTCAATGTTGGCGAGGGATCCCTGGGCCAAGCCGAAATTGCTCGCCTGGAGTTTCCCGCTTGGGTGGTCCAGGATGCGGAGTTGCTGCAGCGGGCTCTGGCAGGGGTGCTGAGCCAAGTGCACAAGGGCTTTGGCTACCCCATCGCCTTGGCGGAAGCCCATCATTTGGCGGTGGTGAGAAGCGGGGATCGGCAGCGGTTTTTTGCCTTGATCGAGCAGGAGCTGCTCCGGGCCGGCCTGCGCCACGTGGCCGTCTCCCGCAAGGAAGCCCAGAAGCGGAGTGGCATTGCCTGAGCCCGAGAAAGCCCGCACTGACCCTGGGGATCCCTGGCACCCAAGAAAAGGCTGTAGCCTATTGAGGGGATCCCCATTCAACGGTTAGGGTTGCCAAGGTGTCCCAATCCTGTCTCTGTTGCCAGCATGATGATCCGAACCCCTCTGCGCAGCATCATCTCCCCCCTCACCCACAACCCCCTCTGGTACAAAGACGCGATCATCTACGAGCTACCGGTGCGGGCTTTTGCCGACAGCGATGGCGACGGCGTGGGAGACTTCCAGGGCCTGACGGAAAAGCTGGACTACCTGCAGGATCTGGGCATCACGGCCATTTGGCTGCTGCCCTTTTTCCCCTCGCCCCTGCGGGATGACGGCTACGACGTCTCCGATTTCACCAACGTTAACCCCACCTTGGGCACCCTAGAAGACTTCAAAATCTTTCTGGATGCCGCCCATCAACGGGGGATCCGCGTCATCATCGAGCTGATCCTCAACCACACCTCAGATCAGCACCCGTGGTTTCAGCGGGCTCGGCGGGCTGCTCCCGGCACCCCAGAGCGAGACTTTTACGTTTGGAGCGATACGCCCGAAAAGTACAAAGAAGCCCGCATCATCTTTCAAGACTTTGAAACTTCCAACTGGGCCTGGGATCCGGTGGCCAAAGCCTACTATTGGCATCGCTTCTACTCCCACCAGCCGGATCTCAACTACGACAACCCCGCCGTGCAGAAAGCCATCTTTGAGGTGGTGGACTTCTGGCTGAGCATGGGGGTGGATGGCCTACGGCTGGATGCCGTGCCCTATCTCTACGAGCGGGAAGGCACCAACTGCGAGAACCTGCCGGAAACCCATGCCTTCCTCAAGGCCCTGCGCCAACACATCGACCGCAACTATCCCGACCGCATGTTGCTGGCCGAGGCCAACCAATGGCCGGAAGATGCCGTGGCCTACTTCGGCGACGGGGACGAATGCCACATGGACTTTCACTTCCCCCTCATGCCGCGGCTGTTCATGGCCATCCAGATGGAGGATCGCTTCCCCATCATTGACATCCTGCAACAAACCCCTCCCATTCCTGAAACCTGCCAGTGGGCCCTCTTCCTGCGCAACCACGACGAGCTCACCCTGGAGATGGTCACTGACGAGGAGCGGGACTACATGTACCAGGTGTACGCCAAGGATCCCAACGCGCGGGTGAACCTGGGCATCCGCCGCCGCTTGGCCCCCCTGCTGGGCAACAGCCGCCGCCGCATCGAGCTGATGAACAGCCTGCTGTTTTCTCTGCCCGGCACGCCGGTCATCTACTACGGGGACGAGATCGGCATGGGGGACAACATCTACCTGGGGGATCGCAATAGCGTGCGCACCCCCATGCAGTGGAGCGCCGACCGCAACGCCGGCTTTTCCCGGGCCAACCCGCAAAAGCTTTATCTGCCCATTGTCATCGATGCCGAGTACCACTACGAAACCGTCAATGTCGAAGCGCAGCGGAACAACCCCTATTCCCTGTGGTGGACTATGAAGCGGCTCATCGCAGTGCGCAAGCGATTCCAAGCTTTTGGCCGCGGCTCCTTTGAGCTGCTCCACCCGGAAAATCGCAAGGTGCTTGCCTTTATGCGGGCCTTTGGCGATGAGCGCATCTTGGTGGTGGCCAACCTCTCCCGCTATGTGCAGTGCGTGGAGCTGGACTTGGCGGAGTGGGAAGGACTAATTCCGGTGGAGATCTTCGGGCGCACCGAGTTTCCCCCCATCGGACAACTGCCCTATTTTTTGACTCTAGGCCCCCATTCTTTCTATTGGTTCTCCCTTGAGCCCCAAACGGAGCGGATCCACCCCAGCCACAGCAAGCCGGAAGAGCTGGATCGTCTGCCCACCCTGATCCCCTCAAGCGGCACTTGGGAAAGCCTCTTTCAAGGGGAAAGCCAAAAGCAGGTGGAGGCGCTTTTGGGGGACTATCTCTACCGTTGTCGCTGGTTCGGCTCCAAAGCCCGCCAGATCCAGTCGGCCCAGATCTTGGATGCCATTCCCTGCAACCGGGAGGCAGATCCCCCCTTTCGGGGCCAGATCATTCTTCTGCAAACTGAGTTCACTCAGGGGGAAGCGGAAGTCTACTCCCTTCCGGTAGGCTACGCCACTCAGGAGATGGCTCTGCACCTGCGCAGGGAGATGCCGCAAGCGGTCATTGCCCCTGTGCAAGTGGCCGGGGATCCGCCGGGGGTTCTTTTCGACGCTTTGGCGGATAAAACCTTTTTGTCCCTAGCCTTGCAGATCATCGCCCAGCAGGGGCGCCTGCGCCACAGCTCCGGGGAGCTCTGGGCCACCACCTCTGGCGCTTTTGAGTATGACCCCAGCCTGGAACCCCGTATCCTCAAGGCCGAGCAGAGCAATACCTCTGTGGTCTACGGCAACCGGTACATCCTCAAGGTCTACCGCAAGGTGGCCGAAGGGGTGAATCCCGAGCTGGAGATTGGCCGCTACCTGCTGGAGCACCATCCCCAAGTGCGGGTGCCGCGGCTGCTGGGATCCCTGGAGTATCGCCGTCGTCGCGGGGCCCGTGGGTTTGATCCCGCCGATCAGCCCATTACCCTGGCCATTTTGCAGGAGTACATCCCCAACGAGGGAGATGCCTGGCACTACACCCTGGACAGCCTGGGGCAATTTTTTGAGGCGGTGCTGGTTCACTACCAAGAGGTGGATCCCGTGCCCGTGCCGCAGGGATCCTTCTTGGAGCTTTCCCAACAGCCCTTGCCGGAGCTGGCCTACGCCACCATCGGCAGCTACCTAGAATCGGTGCGGATCTTGGCCAAGCGCACCGCCGAGCTGCACATCGCCCTGGCTGCCGATACGGAGAACAAAGACTTTGCCCCAGAGCCTTTCTCCAGCCTGTACCAGCGCTCCGTTTACCAGTCCATGCGCAACTTGGTGGGGCAGGTGTTTCCGCTGCTGTTCGCGTCAGCGGGACGGAGTCCTTATAAGCAGCTCCCCAAGCTGCCGGAAGCAGAGGCCAACTTGGCTCGGGCTGTTTGCGACCAAGAAGGGGAAATCATGAGCCGCTTCCGCCTGATCCTGGAGCGGAAGATCACTGCCCTGCGTACCCGCTGCCACGGGGATTATCACCTGGGCCAGGTGCTGTTTACCGGCAAAGACTTTGTCATCATCGACTTTGAAGGGGAGCCGGCCCGCTCTTTGGGCGAACGGCGTCTCAAGCGTTGCCCCTTACGGGATGTGGCGGGGATGCTGCGATCCTTCCACTATGCTGTCCACACAGCTTTGCGCCAGCAACTGGAGAGCGGCTTGGTCTGCGCCGACCACTGCCCCGACATGATGCGGTGGGCCCAGTTTTGGCACCGCTGGGTCTGCGCGGGCTTTTTGGCCGAATATCTGCAGGTGGCTTCCCAAGCGGCTTTTTTGCCCCGCAGCCTGCAAGAGATAGAGGTGTTGTTGGACGCCTATCTGCTGGAAAAAGCCATTTACGAGCTGGGCTATGAGTTGAACCACCGCCCCGAGTGGGTGGAGATTCCCCTGCGCGGGATCTTGCAACTGCTGGGCATTTCCACCAAGGTTTAGGGGATCCTGTCGGCAGGCCATTTGGGGTGAGCGACTGGGGGACAAACATGTGTGGACGGTTTAGCCTGGCAGTGGCCCCAGAAGTGCTGATGCAGCATTTCGGCTTGCCGGTGGCAGCAGAAGAAAGGGCAGTTGTCTCCCGGTACAACATCGCCCCTTCTCAGCCCGTGCTGGCGATGATTGAGCTGGGATCCCTTCAGCGCAAGGCAACCCATTTTCGCTGGGGCCTGATCCCCGCTTGGAGCCAAGCCGCCAAGGCCGGGTTGATCAATGCTCGTTCTGAAACGGTGGCCGAGAAGCCTTCTTTCCGCGAAGCTTTCCGCCGTCGTCGCTGCCTGATCCCGGCAGATGGCTTCTACGAGTGGGCCGACCAGGGTACAGGCAAGAAGGGCAGACAACCCTACTGGTTTCACCTGGTGGATCGACCGGTATTTGCCTTTGCCGGGATTTGGGAACGCTGGCGCAGCCCAGAGGGAGTGGAGGTGGAAACCTGTGCCATCCTCAACACCGCTGCCAACCGCCTGATGCGGCTTTTTCACGAGCGGATGCCCGTGATTTTGACGGAAAACGACTACGACCTTTGGCTGGATCCCCAGGTGCAGGATCCCAAGCTGCTGTTGCCCCTGCTTCGCCCCTACCCGGCAGAGGCCATGGTGGCTTATCCGGTCAGCACCCATGTGAACAATCCCCGCCACGAGGATCCCACTTGCCGCGCTCCCACAGGAGAGGCAGTGCGGGGGGCCGACTTCAGCGCGCTCGACGATAGCGCATCCCCGGCAGTTGCACGAGCCAGCCTTCCAATTCCATAAGGAGCAGGGTGCTGGAGAGGGTGGTGATGTCCATCTGGGTGGCCTGGGCCAAGGCATCGATGCTGAGGATCTCGGTTCCAATGGTTTGCCATAGGATTTGCTGCCGGGGATCGGTGGGGGCAGTGGGTTGGGGTTCTGTCTTGGGCGGGGATCCCTGAACTAAGCCCAAGTCTTTCAACAGATCCTCGATCCCCAGGATCATGCCCGCGCCACTGCGGATGAGGTGGAGACAGCCACGGGCCGCCGCCGTGTCGATATTCCCCGGCAACGCATAGACTTCCCGACCGTAGTGGTTGGCTAAGTGAGCAGTGATCAGCGCTCCAGAGGTCTCAGGAGCTTCCATCACCAGAGTGGCGCGGCAGAGGCCGGCAATGATGCGGTTGCGCTGGGGGAAATGCTCTTTGGCCGGCGGTGTGCCGGGGGGATATTCGCTCAGGATGGCCCCTTGCTTCAGAATGCGCCGATAGAGCGGTCGATGGTGAGAGGGGTAAACCTGATCCACCCCCGTTCCCACCACGGCCACCGTCTTGCCGCCGGCATCCAGACAGGCCTGGTGGGCAATGCCGTCGATCCCCGTTGCCAGCCCCGAGACCACCACACAGCCAGCTTCCGCCAGGGCAGCGCTGACTTTCTGGGTCCACTGTCGACCGTAGGCCGTAGGGGCGCGGGTGCCGACGATGGCAATAGCCGGCTGTTGCCAATTGGGACATTCTCCTAGGGCATAGAGAATGGGCGGGGGATCTGGCACCTCCCACAGCAGCGGCGGATAGTCCGGATCTGCAGGCGTGAGAAAGGGGATCCCCGCTTTGAGGGTTTCCTCCAGGATCTGCTCGGGATCAAGGCCAGGACGGGCAGAGACAATAGCCTGGGCCAGGGTGGGGCCAATGCCTTCCACCTGCCGCAGGGCCGGGGCATCCGCTTGCCAAGCCCGCTCCAGGGATCCAAAAAACTCCGCCAGCCGCTTGAGCCGGTGGGGGCCAATCCCTTTGATGCGGGCCCAAGCTAGCCAGTAGGGCCGCTCCCGTTCTTCATGGCCTGGCCCACGGGAAGGCTCCCTCTTGCCAACAGGATCTGAAGGGGAAAGGGGAAAAGACAATTTAGCTCTGCGCAGTAGTGGCTGTATCTTAAATGATTGGCAAAAGGAACGCTTGGCAAAAAAGCAGGAGATGGGTAGATGTCAGGGTTGGATCCCGCCGGTAACCTTCAAGGATCAAGGCAGCTGCGGTTTGGGCGGATGCGCCAAGCTTGGGTGTGGGGGGCCTATCCCCTGCTGTGGCTGTTGACCTGGGTGGGATCCCGCTCTGCCCAGCCGCAGGTATTGGGGATCCCTGCTTGGTACTGGGGGGCAGGGCTGGCCGTGCTGCTGCTGGTGCCCTTGAATCTTTACATTGTGCGCGTTTGCTGGCCTGGAGATGACTGACAGCATTTTAAGTTTGGGTGTGGTGGGGGTGTACTTGCTGCTGCTGGCGGCCATTGGCTTCTGGAGCTATCGCCACAGCGGCCAGGATCCGGTGAGCTATTTTTTGGCAGGGCGGGGGTTGGGATCCCTGGCTCTAACCTTGACGACGCTGGCGACGCTGCTCAGTGCCTTTACCTTCATTGGGGTGCCAGCGGATGCCTATACCCACGGCCTAGGGATCTTCCTGGGGGTGGGAGTGACCACCGCCTTCATTTCGGGGCTGTTTTTGTGGGTGGGCTACCGGGTATGGCTAGCAGCCCAACACTTTGGCTTCATCACCCCTTCCGAGTTTTTCGGCCACCGCTTCAACAGCCCTCTTTTGGCTCTACTCTACTGCCTTAGCGCCCTGACGTTTACCGCCCCCTACATCAGCATCCAGATCATTGGCGGAGCCCGCACCCTGGCGGCGGTGTTGGGGGAGGGGATCCCCTACTGGCCCTTGGCGGTGGTGGTGGCGCTGGTGATCTTGGGGTATGTGCTCTTTGGCGGATCCCAGGCGGTGGTCTGGACGGACGTGGTGCAGGGGATCATCTTGATTCTGGGGATGGGGGTGGCCTTTGTTGCCCTAGCCTTGGGGGTGGGCCAGGAGGCTGCCGGGCAGTTGGATCCCTGGCTGAGCTTGCCCGGCCCCAATGGGCGCTGGAGCTGGCAGGGGCTATTTGGCAACCAGTTGCTGTTTTTCATGGCCACGCCCCTTTTCCCGCAATTTTTCCAGCGCTTCTACATGGCCAAAAGTGCCCGGCCCTTCCAGACCCTGATGGTAGTCTGGCCGCTGCTGATTCTGCTGGTCTTTTTCCCAGCAGCTCTGCTGGGGGTTTGGGGCCGCCTGGCTTTTCCCAGCCTGGAGAAAACGGATCAGATTATGCCCATGATGTTGCAAACCCTGCCCAGCGGCGTAGCAGCGGTGGTGATTACAGCAGCTCTGGCCGCCCTCATGTCCACGGCAGACTCACAGCTCCTTACGGCCAGCTCGTTGGTAACGCGGGATCTGGTAGTGACCCTCTTTAGACGCCAGCTTTCCCCCCACCAAGAAGAACAATTGGGACGCTGGGTGGTGCTGGGGATCGGTTTGGCCTCTTTTGCCATTGCCCTTAACCCGCCGGGGCTGATTGTGGAGATCGCCACCTGGAGCTTTCAGGGAAATGCCATGCTGTTCCCTGTCTTAATTGCCGGCCTGTACTGGAAGCGGGCTACCCGCGCTGGGGCTGTAGCAGGAGCCTTGGTCTCCAGTGGCCTGACTTTAGGTTGGCTGTCGGGTCTGTTGCCGCGGGCTTGGACAGGGGGCTGGTTACCCGTAATCCCGGCAGTGGTGATCGGCAGTGGGGTGTTAATTGGCGTAAGCTTGCTTACCCAGCCGCCCAAGGAGCAGGTGACCGCCTACTACGAGGAAGGGCCTTGGGGAGAGTAGGTTATTCTTTATCGATCAGCTCAATCAACGCTTTTCCAGGTCTGCCGGTAGCCAGCCAGCTTGAGCCAGGCCGTTGAGAAATGCGAAAGTCCCTCCTAGAAAAAGCAAGCCCATCAGCCCGGCCAAGGGGTTGCCACCAATCCCCGTTAGCCACGCTGGCGCCCTGCCGGTGTAGTCTATCCAGGCCAAGTTGTTGACCCAGGCCATGCCCCATACCCAACCCGCGTGCAGCCCTAGGCTAAGGCCCAGCTTGTTTTGGTTCCAGACCCTCGCCTGCACCAGCAGCAGCCCCATCAGCCACAGTCCGGGAAATTGCGGCCAAGTGGCCAGAATTTCCGGCCAAGGCTTGAGGAAATGGGCCATAGCAAACAGGAAGCTGGATCCCCACACCGCAGTGCTGCAACCGTAGTCCAGCAGCATCTCCTGCAGCAGCCAGCCGCGAAAAAACAGCTCCTCCGCCAGCGCCACCCCCAAGCCCAAAAGCAACCCCAGCAACCCATAGACCAGCAGGGATCCCCCTCCTACCGCCCTCAAACTCAGCCAACCCAGGCATCCCTCCAGGCCCAAAACCAAGAAAACCCCCCCGACCCCGATCCCCAGGCCCCACAGGATCCCGCCTCGGCAAGGCCAACTGCCATCCAGTCCATAGGCGGCAAACCCGGATCCACACACCCTTAGCCAGGCTAGCAGCAGGGCATACAGGAGCAGCCACAGGTACTCCCGTCGTTCAGGAAGAAGCCAACTCCCCAGCCCGAGCACCGGCAGCCAGGCCAAGCGCGGGATCGCCAAGAAAAGCAGCAGACGCAGCAGA
>NZ_JANSIH010000413.1:0-16874 GCF_047462075.1 Synechococcus sp. R55.2 | reverse complement strand
GGCCAAGACGGCTGAAACTCCGCCGGCTGCCAAGCCCTCGCCATCTCGACCTGAGCGAGTCTCCCCCGAAAAAGGATCTGCCAGCGGTGGTGCTCAGCTCATAGGCCCGCCGCGGCGGCAAGTTAGCCCTCCTGTCCGCTCGTCTGAGGCCACCCAAAAGCCGGAGACTGTTTCTCAACCGGCAACCCCTCCCACTCCCTCTGAGTCTGCCGCGGCCAAAGCCAGCGGCTCGGAGCCCAGTCCTGTGGCCAAGCGCCCAATCGTACTCTCGCCCCCTCAACGAGCTACCTCCGGGACAAAACCGCCGGCAGAGCGGCCTGAACCGCCGCAAAAAGCTCCCGAGCCCAGTCGCCCCAGCACCTCAGAAGCACCATCCCCCAGCCACGCCCGCGTTCCTCAGCCTGCGGAAGAAAAAGCTCCTTCTCCTCCACCTGCGCAGCGCCCCCGTCCACAACTGGTGAGCGCACCCGTTCGCCCTGGCACGCGCTCCCCGGCAACCAAAGAAGACAGTGTCAGCAGCAGCAAAGTCGGTGAAGCTCCTCGTCCGCAGCGGCGGATGGAATTGGTGGGGCCCCCTACCCGTCCTGTGGCCAAGCCGGCTCCCCCTGACCCAGATGCTGCCTCTCCCTTGCCAGAAAGAATCCCTGGGGAACGTCCCAGCCCAGTGTTGGCGGAGGCTCCCGTAAGACCTACCCCACCCAAGGTCAAGCGCAAAACGGAAGAAGAAGAGGACGACGAGCTACAAGCTCTCAGTCGGCGGGCTGCCCGCGTCCAAGCCAAACGCAAACGCAGTCGGAGACGGGGGGAAGGAGATGGAGATGGTTTGGATTTGGATCCCATGACCATCATTTCAGCGGTCAAGCAGGCTGAGCTGAACACCCTCAAGCCCTTGGCTCGCCCCACCGCCAAGCCTCCTTCCTATCGCCCACCCGTGGCAACGGCTGCTCCCACCGCCCGCCCCCGCCCTGCTGCTCGTTCGCAGCAGCAACCCACCTCCGCTGAAGCTGGTGCTGCCGATCGCGCCAGCGGGACAGAGCCCTTGCCCGAAGAGAAGGTGTTGCTCTTGGATGGCAGCCTCACCGTTCAGGAATTGGCCCATCGCCTGCGCGTGGCCGAAACTGAGATCATCAAAACCCTCTTTTTCAAGGGGGTGATGGTGACCATCAACCAGGTCTTGGATGAGTCGCTGGCCGAGTCGGTGGCCAAAGAGTTGGGCTATGAGATTCGCCGACCCGAGGCAGAACCCGAGGCCAAAAAAACCGAAATGCTGGATGTGGAGGACATCGACCATCTGGTCTCGCGTCCGCCGGTGGTGACCATCATGGGCCATGTGGATCACGGCAAAACCACCCTCCTCGATGCCATCCGCGACACCAAAGTGGCCCAGGGAGAGGCTGGCGGGATCACCCAGCGCATCGGTGCCTACCATGTGGATGTGGACTTTGAAGGCCAGAAGCGGCGCATTGTTTTCCTGGATACTCCCGGCCACCAGGCTTTTACCGCCATGCGTGCCCGAGGAGCCCGCGTCACCGACATTGCGGTTTTGGTGGTGGCCGCCGACGATGGGGTACAACCGCAAACTCTGGAAGCGATCAGCCATGCGCGGGCGGCTCAGGTGCCGATCATCGTGGCCATCAACAAGATCGACAAGCCCGGCAGCCAGCCAGAGCGCATCAAGCAGCAGTTGGCGGAGCACGGCCTATTGCCAGAGGAGTGGGGTGGCGACACGCCCATGGTGGAGGTGAGCGCTCTCACCCGCTGTAACCTGGATGCTCTGCTGGAGATGATCCTATTGGTGGCCGATGTGGCCGAGCTGCAGGCCAATCCCAACCGTCCCGCCCGTGGCACGGTGATCGAGGCCCACTTGGACAAAGCCCGCGGGCCAGTGGCCACTTTGTTGGTGCAAAACGGCACCCTGCGGGTGGGGGATACCCTGGTGGCCGGCGCAGTGCTGGGCCGGGTCAAAGCGATGATGGACGATCGCGGCCAGCGGTTGCAAGAAGCCGGGCCCTCTTCGGCGGTACAACTGCTGGGCTTGGATGAAGTCCCGGCAGCCGGGGATGAGTTTCAGGTTTACACCGACGAAAAAGAGGCCCGTCGCATTGCCCAAGAGCGGGCGGAGGTGCTGCGGCAAACCCGTCTACAACAGGCGCTGCTGTCTCGTCGCGTGAGCTTGGGTAGCGTTTCCGCCAAAGCCCAAGAAGGTCAGCTCAAGGAGTTGAACTTGATCATCAAGACGGATGTCCAGGGATCCGCCGAAGCCATCCAGACAGCGTTGCGGGACTTGCCCCAAGAGGAAGTCCAGTTGCGGGTTCTGCTGGCGGCCCCTGGCGAGATCACGGAAACCGATGTGGATTTGGCTGCGGCCAGCGACGCCATCATCCTCGGTTTCAACACTACCCTGGCCCCCGGCGCCCGTCAGGCTGCCGATGACAAGGGCGTGGACGTGCGGGAGTACGACATCATCTACAACCTGCTGGACGATCTGCGGGCGGCCATGGAGGGCCTGCTGGAGCCGGAAGAAGTAGAGGAGCCGCTGGGTCAGGCGGAGGTGCGCATGGTGATCCCCATCGGGCGCGGTGCGGTTGCCGGCAGCTATGTGCTCTCGGGCAAGGTGCAGCGCAATGCTCTGGTGCGAGTTCGCCGCAGAGGGGAGGTAGTTTACGAGGGACGTCTAGACTCCCTGAAGCGCTTCAAGGACGATGTGCGGGAAGTGGCTGCGGGCTTCGAGTGTGGGATCGGCATCGACAAGTTCCAATCCTGGCAGGAAGGCGACATCATCGAGGTGTACCAGATGGTCACCAAGCGGCGGACGCTCACTCCCGCCTAGCTTCACCCCAAGCGACTCTAGGTCGGCCTGCGTTCTCGGGCAGGGGATCCCAAACAGGGCGGGAAAGTTTGAGCTGATCGTGCGAGCGGGAGGAGTCCTCAGAGGGAGGGAAGGGATGCAACAAAGCCAGAGACTGAGCCAGATGCTGTTTGTCACGCTGCGGGAGGATCCCGTTGAGGCCGAGCTGCCCAGCCACAAATTGCTGCTGCGGGGCTGCTTTATCCGGCGGCTCTCCCCAGGGATCTACACCTATCTGCCGCTCCTCTGGCGGGTGCTGCAAAAGATCTCGGAGATTGTCCGGGAGGAGATGAACGCCATCGGCGCTCAGGAGTGTCTTTTGCCCCAGTTGCAGCCGGCGGAGATCTGGCGGGAATCGGGGCGATGGGATGTGTACACCCAGGCGGAAGGGATCATGTTTGCCCTTAAGGATCGCCAGGGACGTGAGCAGGCCCTAGGCCCCACCCATGAGGAGGTGATCACCTTGCTGGCCCGGGATCTCATCCGCTCCTATCGCCAGTTGCCGCAGACGCTCTACCAGATCCAGACCAAGTTCCGGGATGAGATTCGACCCCGCTTTGGCCTGATGCGAGGGCGGGAGTTCATCATGAAAGACGCCTACTCCTTCCATGCCAACGAGGAAAGCCTGCGCCAGACCTACCAGGATATGTACCGAGCCTATAGCCGCATCCTCAGGCGCTGTGGGCTGGAGTTTCGCGTGGTGGATGCTGATGCCGGGGCGATCGGGGGGCCATCGGCGGCCTCGCAGGAGTTTATGGTGCTGGCCTCTGCGGGAGAAGATGAGATCCTCTACACGCCCGATGGCTCCTATGCTGCCAATGTGGAAAAGGCTGTCTCCATCCCGCCGCAGGCTGCAGATTCTCCCTACGGATCTTTTCAGGTGTTGGATACACCGGGGACGGAGACCATTGACAAGCTCGCCGATTTCCTGAAGATTTCCCCCACCCTTATCGTCAAAAACGTCCTCTACCAAGCCCTTTACGACAACGGCCTGCGGGTGGCAGTGCTACTGAGCATCCGTGGGGATCAAGAAGTCAACGAGGTCAAACTGGCCAACCACCTCAGCCGCTTGGCAGAGCGCTACCAAGCCAACAAGCTGCTCAAGCTCACCTTGGCGGATGCCGAGATCCAAAACAGTTGGCAGGGGGATCCCATCCCGGTGGGCTACATTGCTCCTGATTTGCCGGATAGCTGTTTGGGCCCGCAGAAAAACCTTGCCCCCCAGATCCTGCGCTTGGCCGACCAGACGGCAGCTCTGCTGCAGAACTTTGTAACCGGCAGCAACCACGTGGGGCGGCACGTGGTGGGGGCCAACTGGGGCGAGCAATATCCCCTGCCGGAAGTGGTGGATGTGCGCAAAGCGCAAGCGGGGGATCGTTCTGTACTCAACCCCGACCAGATTCTGGAAACGGCTCGTGGCATCGAGATCGGCCATATCTTCCAGTTGGGTCTCAAGTTCTCACTGCCGATGCGGGCCACTTTTACCGACGAGCAGGGATCCGAGCAGCCCCTGTGGATGGGCTGTTATGGCATTGGAG
Organism: Synechococcus sp. R55.2; assembly: GCF_047462075.1. NCBI lineage: Bacteria > Bacillati > Cyanobacteriota > Cyanophyceae > Synechococcales > Synechococcaceae > Synechococcus > Synechococcus sp. R55.2. The sequence continues at coordinate 12,488 of NZ_JANSIH010000413.1, read as the reverse complement.
TATCGCGCTTGGCCCAGGCGGCGGTGGAGCAATCCCACGATGCCAATGGCATCATCTGGCCGGTGGCCATTGCCCCCTATCATGTGGTGGTGGTGGTGCCCAACATCTCCGACCCCGAGCAGATGAGCGTGGCAGAGAAACTGGTGCAGGATCTCGCTACTGCCGGCATCGAGACCCTCTGGGATGACCGGGACGAGCGGGCCGGGGTGAAATTCAAAGATGCGGATCTGATCGGGATCCCTTACCGCATCACCACAGGGCGCAGCCTCAAACAGGGCAAGGTGGAACTCAGCGAGCGGGCCAGCGGCCAAGCCACGGAAATTCCCATTGAAGAAGTGGTGACTACCCTGAAAGAGCGGATTGAAGCAGCCCTAGCTGTGCCGGACTGAGCGTGGCTTCTCCTGAACCCGATGCTGAACATCTCCATTCTTAAAGAAGACGAATCCTATACTTTTCGCTCTTATTTTGAGATGCCCTACGAGCCGGATGAAATCTTGGCTCAGTTCGGCTATCAACTGGAAATTGGGGAGTGGACATGGCCTGTTGCCCCTGCGCCGCCGCAAACCCCAGTTTTGAAAGATCGGATCCGACAATTGTTACCTTTGGTTAGCCTCACCAGCGAAACAGCGCGGCGGGAATTGCTGGTGGCTCCTGTGCTGACCGAAGTGGCTCTCCATTGTCGAGTTCCTTTGCGGCTGGAGTATCCCCTGATGGTCAACAATTGGTTGAAGGGCAGCCTCGATTATCTGTTGCGAGGGAAGAACATCCTGCTGGTGGTTGAAGCCAAAAAGGACGATCTAACGCGAGCCTTTGTGCAAATGGCTGTAGAAATGATTGCCCTGGCGCAGGTGGAGCAGCAGGCTCAGATCTACGGTGCAGTGACGATGGGGTCTATCTGGCAGTTCGGACAAATTCTTGCCGATCAGCAGGTGATCAAACAAGACTTAACGCTGTATCGGGTACCTGAGGAGCTAGAAACCATTGCCGGCATTCTCACTGCCATGGTCAGCAACCCTAGCCAATCGTGAATTAAAAGCGTGAATTAAAAGTAAGTCATGGATCGAAAAACAGTCTGGTTTGCCCTAAAATTGATGCTGGCTGCTGCCGGGATCAGCACAGCCATCAAGTATGGTGGCCCTTACTTGGCCTTGCCGGAGCAAATGCCAGTGGTGGTCGTGATGATCGTTTTGCCCACCTTGATCATGGCCGGGATCCTGTGGCGCTGGCAACTACAGTCTCCTCTCTCAAAAACTCCCCTGCCAGCCGGCAAGGGATCCCTGGGAATTGAAGATGATAGAGCCTTCACCCCCAGCCCTTCTCCCAGGGGAGAGAGGGAAGTCTGAACTGCTGGACATGGAAGGCTGCCCAGATCCCTTGATGGGTGGGGGGAAGGCTACCGGGATGGATTGGGATCCCTTGAACCCCTACTGCTGGGTAAGGCGCAGGGTTACCGTTGGGCTGGTTTGGTTGCCGGAAGTGGCCGTGAGATTCACCTGATACACCGTGCCAGAGGCCGGAATGGGAGGTCGAACGGTGATTGTGAAACGGCCCTGGGCATCTGCCTGCACCGTTTGGTTGGTCACGGTCTGTTGGGCGCTGATGATGCCGCCCAGAGAAGTAGAAGCCGTTACATTCACCCGCACCGAAGCATTGGGAGCTGTAGTGCCCTGCAGCGTAAACGAAGAGCCGGAAACCCGATCCCCATCCCGCAGGTTGGTGATCTGAGGCAAGAGGGGGCTGGGGGCGCTGACCGTGGCGGAAACCTCTTGGGTGGTCAGCCGCTGGATGCCCCCGGTGGCCCCTTCGATCAGGCGGGCCGGTTGTTCGGCGGTCATGAAGCGCACTTGGCCGCCATTTTCCAGGCGGGCGACGACGATCCCTTCCCGGGTGGTATCTTTCGCCTCGATTAGGGCGTTCACTACATAGGTGCCGCTGGAGACTTCCTGAGCCGGCAAGGTTTGCACTTGCCGTCCATCCTGGATGAGGTAAACCGTTACCCGGCTGGAAGGAGTGCCTTTGACGGTAACCAGCAGGATTTCCCCGGCTGCCAAGGGGCGACTGCCGGCATTGTGATCCACCAGGTCGATGGAAGCGCGGACAGGGCTACCCACGGTGAAGCTCCAGGTCACGCGGCGGGTCACCCCCTGGGTATTGGTGAACTCCAGCAAGACTTCCCGACGCCCCGGCGGCAGAGGTTGGGCAGGGCGATAGGTGAAGAAATCTCGGGTGATCACCGACTGGGACGTGACATCTTGACCATCCACAAAAACCCTCACCGTTTCCGGGCGCACGCTGACGCCATCTTGGCTGCGGAAAGAAGCCGAGATTGGGGAGGTAGGTTCAACATTGGTGGCCGCTTGAGCTGGGCTGGGATCCGTAATTTGCTGAGCCCTTGCAGGCAAGCTCGACAACCCCACAACCGCAGCACCGATCACCAAGGCCCGGGGAAACCAGGAATACAAGTTATCGCTCATGAGACCATCCAAGAAAAAGATAGAGTACAGACAGACTACACAGGCAACAAGCCCAGAGAAAGGCTAAACAGAGTCCGGCAGAACATCGGCCTCGATATCCTGTTCGAATCCTGTCACAGGGGATGGCCCCTGTCGATACGCCTAAACCTCTGATCGGCTCTCCAATAGACTCAATCCCAGCGTCAAAACCGGGCAAAGTCAACTGCCATCTACCGTGTGGGATCCCATGTCCATCCTGGCAAAGGCCAGAAGATGACTGTAGGTGAGGATGTAAGGGATCCCTTTGATCAACTAACTTGTGTCGTGACCGCCGATCGCCGATCGATTTATGTCAGTTTATTGATATCAATTCACAAAAATAGCCCCTGTCTCTTGCAGATCGAGGCAATGATCGCCGGAGACATCGTTGACCAGCCGCACCTCTACGGTGATCACATTCAAGGGATCCACGCTCACCTGGTAGCCCACAGGAGCCAACATCGGCGTGTTGATGGCCATGCAGTTGGGGATCAGCAGGTTGCTCAGGCGCAACGTTTCGCCGGCAGGCAGTTCCGAGACCTTCTGACGGGGATCGGTAAAGCCGTATTCCAAAGGCAGACCTGTGCGATTGCGGATCACCAGCTCGGCAGGTAGGTTGGGGTTAAAGCGGGCCACTGGGCGATCAAAAACCAATTGATCGACACCCACCGGTAAGCGCGGCAACGGCACTGTCTGAAAGGTAGGCTGAGCGGCAACCCAGAGGGATCCCTGCAACAACCCTCCGCCAACCCAGCCGCCCAGCAGAGTCGCCAACGTCAAAACCATTCTTTTGCTCCGTTCTGCATAGCTCATGGCTTTCGCCTCAGGATGTGCTTCCAGACTGGTGGGAGTTGGATCCCTTGCCTGCTTGTATTGTTCCCAAAAACGGCTGGCCGGGCCAGATGGCTGCTGTTTTTTCCAGGGTATGCCCCAACCAGCTAAGATCCCGTGGGGGGGAAGTTAAGTTAGAGTTGGCAATGCAAAGGGAGGCATGGCCATGCCAGCAGAACCGAAAAAGTCGGAGAAAAACTTCTCGTGGAAGGGCAGTGCCGACGCGGGCCGGGCGCTGACGATTTTGGCTGCCGTGGGAGCCGCGGTGATTTTACTGGCGGGGTTCCTACAGTAGGCAAACAGTAGGCAAAGCTGTTTGTGTCTGCAGCCGGCACAAGCACCTCAGCACGGCGGCGGAAGCCAAAGTTTCTTCTTCAAGGCGATTTCAAGGCGATGGTGGCAGCCTGCTCGACTTCCAACTTGCCTTCAAGGATCATCCCCGCCATGGTTGAAGATGTCCTCAAGGCAAAGGTGTTGTCTGCGGGGCAGGAAGCCGCCCTCGACTGCGTTCTCCGCCATGGCTGCCCTACAGAAAGAAGCAGATCCGGATGCTTTGGAAGTCCTGCTGATTGGTTGATGCGAGGTTCGCTACGCCTGTCCGGGTCACGCCGCTGGGCAGCAGGCTCAACAGGGAAAAAAGCCCAGCAGAGAAGGGATCCCTGCTGAGCCCCTTGAAAGCGCCGAGGAAGGGGTAAAGTGCCCTCAGCCCAGCAGCCGGCGGGCAGTGTTGACCACGTTTTCCACCGTGAAGCCGAACTTCTCCATACACACCGGGCCGGGGGCGGAAGCGCCAAAGCGATCGATGCCAATGGCCACCCCCTCAAACCCCAGGTACTTGTGCCAGCCGAAGGTGCAGCCTGCCTCGACGGAGACGCGCTTGGTGACGTTGGGGGGCAGAACCGAGTCTCGGTAGCTCTGGGGCTGGGCCTCAAACAGCTCCATACAGGGCATAGAGACCACCCGCACGGCCCGGCCTTCCTGCTTCAGTTGGGCTGCAGCTTTCACCGCCAGCTCCAGTTCAGAGCCGGTGGCGATCAAGATCAGCTCTGGATTGGGGGCATCCACCACCACATAGGCCCCTTTGGCTACGCCTTCAACAGAGGTGCCCTCCACCGGGTTGACGGCTTGCCGGGTAAACACCAGCACAGAAGGGGTGGTCTTGGCTTCTAGGGCCACCTGGTAGGATCCCACCGTTTCGCGGGCATCTGCCGGGCGCAGCACATAGAGATTGGGAATGGCCCGCAGGGAGGCCAAAGTTTCCACCGGCTGGTGAGTGGGGCCATCTTCCCCCAAGGCGACGGAGTCGTGGGTCATGACGTGCAGCACCCGCACCTGCGAGAGGGCCGATAGGCGGATGGCAGGCCGCATGTAGTCGGTGAAGATCAAAAAGGTGGCGTCGTAAGGGATGAGACCTCCATGAAGCGCCATGCCGTTGGCGATGGCTCCCATGCCGTGTTCCCGCACCCCAAAGCGGAAGTTGCGCCCCTCGTAAGATCCGGCCTGAAACTCTGGGATCCCTTTTAAATAGGTCATGTTGGAGTGGGCGAGATCTGCGGATCCCCCCAGCAGTTCCGGCACCGCTTTGGCCAAGGCATTCAGACAAAACTTGGAGAGGTTGCGGGTGGATTCTCTGCCGGTTTCGGCAATGGGGGCCAGCGCTTCTTTCCAGCCCACCGGCAGCTCCCCGGCCATGATGCGCTTGAACTCGGCGGCCTCTTCGGGGTAAGCCTTCTCGTAGGCGGCGAAGCGCTCGTTCCACTCGGCCTCGGCCTTGGCCCCTTTTTCGATGGCCTGGCGGAAGTGGGCCAGCACCTCGTCGGGAATGTAAAACTCCGGCTCCAGAGGCCAACCCAGGTTTTGTTTGGTGAGCTTCACCTCTTCCGGCCCCAGGGGTGCCCCATGGACGCTCTCGCTGCCGGCCTTGTTGGGGGATCCGTAGCCGATGGTGGTCTCGACAATGATCAAAGAAGGCTTGTTGGTGACTTCCTTGGCTTTTTGGATGGCCTCGGCGATCCCCTTCAGGTCGTGGTTGCCGTCGTCTACCTTTTGCACGTGCCAGCCGTAGGCTTCATAGCGTTTGCCCACATCTTCCGTAAAGGCGATTTCTGTGCTGCCGTCGATGGAGATGTGGTTGCTGTCGTAGAGCATGATCAGCTTGCCCAGTTGCAGGTGGCCGGCCAAAGAAGCTGCTTCGGAAGCCACCCCCTCCATGTTGCAGCCATCCCCCAAGATCACGTAGGTGTAGTGATCCACAATGGTGTGGCCGGGCTTGTTGAAGCGGGCGGCCAGATGGGCCTCGGCAATCGCCAGCCCAACCGCGTTACCCACCCCTTGCCCCAGCGGGCCGGTGGTGACCTCTACCCCCGGAGTTTCAAAGTTTTCCGGGTGGCCGGGGGTTTTGGATCCCCACTGGCGAAACTGCTTGATGTCCTCTAGGCTCACATCAAAGCCGGTCAGGTGCAGCAGCGCGTACTGCAGCATGCAGCCGTGCCCCGCCGAGAGCACAAAGCGATCCCGATCCACCCACTTGGGGTTGCGGGGGTTGAACTTCATGAACTGCTGCCACAGCACATAGGCCATGGGTGCTGCTCCCATCGGTAGGCCGGGGTGGCCGGAGTTGGCCTTCTGAACAGCATCCACCGCCAAAAAGCGAATCGTGTTGATGGCAAGTTGTTCCAGAGAGGGAGGAGCAGCAACAACCATGTGGGATCCCTATCGCTCGACATTTGCTTTCCAGTATGCCGCGTTTTGGGTCGTGCTTCCGAGGCGGCAGGGATCAATTGGGCCGGGAAATTGGCTTTGTCCAAATTCCAACGGGGCCAAATGGCAGGCTAAGCTGAGTGATACCGTCGCTGCTGTTTTGTGCTGGAGCACTTCTTTGACCGTTGTTTCTTCTTCTCCTGGCGGCAAACCCTCCTGGCTGCGGGCCAAGGCCCCTCAACGGGTGGGATCCGTCCAGCAACTGCTGCGGGACTTGGGCCTGAACACGGTTTGCGAAGAGGCTTCCTGTCCCAACCTGGGGGAGTGTTTTGCCAACGGCACCGCCACCTTTTTGATCATGGGCCCGGCCTGTACCCGCGCCTGCCCCTACTGCGATATCGACTTCACCAAACGCCCTCTGCCCCTGGATGCCACTGAACCCCTGCGGGTGGCAGAAGCAGTGGAACGCTTGGGATTGCGCCATGCGGTAATTACATCAGTGAATCGGGACGACCTGCCCGATGGGGGAGCCAGCCAGTTTGTGGCCTGCATTGCGGAAATCCGCCGCCGCATGCCCCAGACGACCATCGAAGTCCTGATCCCAGATCTGTGCGGTAACTGGCAGGCGCTGCAGCAGATCCTGGCAGCCCGACCGACGGTGCTCAACCACAATACCGAAACGGTGCCCCGCCTCTATCGCCGTGTACGCCCGCAAGGGAACTACGAGCGCTCCCTCAAACTGTTGGAGTTGGCACGGCAATGGGATCCCGGCCTGTACACCAAGTCGGGGGTGATGTTGGGTCTGGGAGAGACAGCCGAGGAGATCTTGCAGGTGATGCGGGATCTGCGCCGGGTGGGTTGTGACATCCTCACGCTCGGCCAATACCTGGCGCCCAGCCCCAAACACCTGCCGGTGGAGCGCTACGTTCCCCCCGAAGAGTTCGACCATTGGCGACGGGTGGGAGAGGAACTGGGCTTTTTGCAGGTGGTGTCCTCCCCTCTCACCCGCAGCTCTTACCATGCCGAGGCCGTACAAGATTTGATGCGCCACTCTCCCAAAGGGGGATCCTGAGTAGCGGCTCTCCACCAAGTTAGACTGCTGAAAGCCCGAGGCTGGTGTGTTCCTGACACCGCCAAGGAGACCCAAGACCGGGAACCCAATCATGGATATGAACAGGATCCCTCCTTCTACTAGCAGCAGCTCAGAAACCGGCTTGGTTCCCTCACCCCAGGGTTGGCCACAGCCTCTCCGCTGGCGGCCACCACTGGTCACTCCAGAAGAATATGCCGAGTTGATGGTGGGATTGATGCGGGAGTCTCGCCTCAGCCTGAACTACTTGATGTTGGTGCTCGGCTCCTGTGTGATTGCCACGTTGGGGTTACTGGCCAATAGCCCGGCCGTGATCATTGGGGCGATGATCGTGGCTCCTTTGATGCTGCCGATTCGCGGCATGGCCATGGGGGCTTTAGATGGGAATGTGGTCTTGTTTCGTACAGGCATCCTGTCTTTGACCGTGGGAACTGGTATTGGGGTGGGGGTGTCTTTCCTGCTGGGGTGGTGGGTAGGTCTTCCCAATTGGGGCAGCGAAATTTTGGCCCGCACTCAACCCAACCTGTTGGATTTGGGAGTGGCGCTAGCAGCAGGGGGAATTGGCGCTTTTGCTAGGGTGCGCAAAGAGATCGCCGACAGTTTGGCAGGGGTTGCGATTGCTGTGGCCTTAATGCTGCCGGTGTGTGTGATTGGTTTGGGACTGGCCCATGCCGAGTGGGAGATCAGCCTAGGAGCAACCCTGCTCTATTCCACCAACCTGTTGGGGATTGCCCTGGCTTGCATGGTTACGTTTTTGCTGATGGGCTACGCCCCCTTGCACAAGGCCCGTTCTGGATTGGTGTGGATGTTCGGTTTGGTGATGGTGTTGCTGGTGCCGCTGGCAGCCAGTATGACTCAACTGCTGTATCAATCTCGGTTGGAATGGGCGCTACGAACCGCCTTGCTAAACAGAACCATCACCTTCCAACGGGTAACCCTATTGCGCAGCGAGTTTAACTGGGTGGTCAATCCCCCAGAAGTAGTGCTGTCGGTACGAGCAGACGAGCCGGTTACCCCCAGGCAGGTGACTTTGCTGGAGGAATTTGTGGCGGCGGAGGTAGGTCGCCCCTTTACCCTGATTTTTCAGGTGGTACAAGACCAAGAGGTGCGCCGAGAAATGCCTGCCCCAGAAGAGCCTGAGTCGGATCCCGAGGTTAACCCTACAGAGGCAACTCTTTCCCCACGACCGAGGGGGATTATTACCCCCTACTGAATCGCCGGGTGGGCTTGCTACAACGTCAGGGATCCCACATTTTGTTCTAACAACTGGGCCAGATCCTGCAGGAAAGCCGCCGCATGAGCCCCGTAGATGACGCGGTGATCACAGGTAAGGTTCACTTGCATCTGGGAGCGGATGGCAATCGCTTTTTCCGGTGTCGCTACTACCGTGGGGCGAGAAGCGCCGATGGCCAAAATGGATCCCTGGTTGGGCGGCAAAATGGCATCGAAGCGATCCACCCCAAACATGCCCAGGTTGGAGAGGGTGAAGGTGCCGCTGGTGTACTCCTCTGGCTGCAGTTGCTTACGCCGCGCCCGCTCCACCAGATCCTTCCAGCGGCGGGAGATCTCATACAGATCCAGCCGGTTGGCTTGCTTTAGGACAGGGGTGATCAGCCCGCCATCCTCCATGGCCACCGCCACCGCGATGTTGATATCGGCTTTGTAGTGGATCCCGCCTTCTGTGTAGCTGGCATTCAGAAGGGGGTGCTTCTCCAGGGTCATGGCCACGGCTTTGACCAAGAGGGCCGTCAGGGTGACTCCTTTGGGCTTCACCTGTTGGTAGAGGTGATCCAGGCTATCGGTGGTGATAGTGTAGCCCACGTGGAACACCGGCACGCCAAGGCTGGCGTTCATGTTGCGCACCACCGCCGCTTGTAGGGTGCTGAGGGGAACTGTCTCTCCCAAGGGGACAGCCACAGGAGTTGGAGGCGCGGGGGCTGGAGCAGAGGGGGCAGCCACTGCAGGAGCGGAAAGGGCCGCAGCTCGCTCCACGTCTTCAGCGACGATGCGACCATTGGGGCCAGAGCCGCGCACGGTGCGCAGATCGATCCCCAGGCTCTCCGCCAGTTTTTTCGCCCGTGGAGAAGCCACGATCCGCTGGGATCCCGATCCATTTTGGGGGGCAGGGGTGGGAGCAGGAGCAGGGCTGGCTGATGGAGCTGCGGGAGGGGGTGCCACAGGGGCAGCTCCGGCAGAGAGGGCCTTGGCTTTTTCCTGGGCCTGGGCCACTTCTGCCTCGCTTTCGGCAATCAGGGCGATGGGCGCGCCCACCGGGGCCGATGCTCCTGCCGGAATGAGGATGCTGGCCAGGATGCCGCTGTGGAAGGACTCCACGTCCATGTCCGCTTTGTCGGACTCCACCACCAGGATGTTTTCTCCTTTCTCCACGCGGTCGCCGGGGTTCTTAAGCCAGGTGACGATCTTGCCCGTTTCCATGGTGGAGCTGAGGGCCGGCATGGAGAGTTCGTGGATCATCGATGGGGATGGGAACACAGCAGAAGAGATTGTAACTCAGGAGACGGGATCCCCGCGCACGTCTCTGGGCCGGCTTTGGGCTCACCGGGTGCCAGCCGCTTCTGCTTCGGCCACCACCAGCAGGGTTTTCAACAGGGAATCGGGGTTGAGGCTGATGGAATCGATCCCCGCCTGCACCAGGAAGCGGGCGAAGTCGGGGTAGTCGCTGGGGGCCTGCCCGCAGATGCCGATCTTGCGGCCATGGCTTTTCACCGTCTGGATCACCTGGGCGATCATCCGCCTGACGGCCTCGTTGCGCTCGTCAAAAAGGTGGGCCACCAGGGCTGAGTCGCGATCCAGGCCCAGAGTGAGCTGGGTGAGGTCGTTGGAGCCGATGGAGAAGCCGTCGAAGATCTGGCAAAACGCGTCGGCCAGGATGACGTTGCTGGGCAATTCACACATCACGTACACCTGCAGACCGTTTTCTCCCCGCACCAGGCCATGGCGGGCCATCTCTTCCAGCACCTTGTGCCCCTCTTCCGGCGTGCGGCAGAAGGGGATCATCAAGATCACGTTGGTCAGGCCCATCTCATCCCGCACCCGTTTCATGGCCCGACACTCCAAGGCAAAGCCCTCACGGTAGCGGGGATCCGTGTAGCGGGAGGCCCCCCGCCAGCCAATCATGGGGTTTTCCTCGTGGGGCTCGTAGCGGGATCCCCCCAGCAGGTGGGCATATTCGTTGCTTTTGAAATCCGACAGCCGCACGATCACCGGCTTGGGATAGAAGGCGGCGGCGATGGTGCTCACCCCTTGGGCCAGCTTATCCACAAAGTATTCAGGCTTATCGGGATATTGGGCGGTCAGCTCCGCCAGGCGAGGCTCCTCCTTCACCGCCTGCTCATAGTTGAGCAAAGCCAGCGGGTGGACTTGAATGTGGTTGGCGATGATGAACTCCAGCCGCGCCAGCCCGACCCCATCGCAAGGGATCCCGCTGAGGCCGAAGGCTTTTTCTGGGTTGCCCACATTCATCATCAGCTGGGTGCGGGGACGGGGCAGCTCCTCCAGCGGGATCTCCGTCACCTCATAGGGCAACAGGCCCGGGTAGACCCGCCCTTCTTCCCCTTCAGCGCAGGAAATGGTGATGGGCTGGCCGGAGCTGAGCACCTGGGTGGCGTTGCCGCAGCCAACAATGGCCGGGATCCCCAGCTCGCGGGCGATGATGGCCGCATGGCAGGTTCTGCCCCCCTGGTTGGTGACGATGGCGCTGGCTTTCTTCATGATGGGCTCCCAGTCGGGATCCGTCTTCTCGGTCACCAGCACCTCTCCAGCTTGGAACTGATCCGAGCGGCGCACATCCAAGATAAGGCGGGCTGTACCCTGGCCGATGGCCTCGCCCACCGCCCGCCCCCGCACCAGAGGTTCGGGCCGCACTTCCGGCTGGGTGAAGCGATAGGTGGTCAGCCGGTTGGCCGCTTTTTGCGATTGCACCGTTTCGGGGCGGGCCTGCACGATAAACAGCTCCCCGGTGAGGCCATCTTTGGCCCACTCGATGTCCATCGGCGTGAAATGGCCCCGCTGTGCCGAGTAGTGCTCCTCGATCAAGCAGGCCCACTGGGCCAATTTGAGGATTTCCTCATCCCTGAGGGCATATTGCTTGCGCAGGCTTTCGGGGACAGCCACGTTTTTGGTGGAACGGGATCCCCCCTCGTCGTAGACGAGCTTCAGGGCTTTGCTGCCCAGCTTGCGGGAGAGAAGGGGTCGCAGGCCCCGCTTGAGGGTAGGTTTGAACACCACGTATTCGTCGGGGTTGACGATCCCTTGCACCACGTTTTCCCCCAGACCATAGGCGGCGGTGATGAGCACTGCGTCTTTGAAGCCGGTTTCCGGGTCGATGGAGAACATCACCCCCGAACAGGCCAGGTCGGAGCGCACCATCTTCTGCACCCCCACCGAAAGGGCCACTTGAAAGTGGTCAAAGCCCTTGATTTGGCGGTAGGAAATGGCCCGGTCGGTAAACAGGCTGGCAAAACAGTGGTGGCAGGCGTTGAGCACCGCCCGCACCCCATGCACGTTCAGGTAGGTCTCCTGCTGGCCGGCAAAGCTGGCATCCGGCAAGTCTTCTGCCGTGGCGCTGGAGCGCACTGCCACATCGGTGTCGGGGCCGTAGCGCTCGCACAGCTTCTGGTAGGCTTCCGTGATGGCCTGCTCTAGCTGAGGGGGAAAGGGAGTCTGCAGAATTAAGGTGCGGGCAGCCTTGCCGCGATGGCGCAGGTTGTTCACGTCTTCAATGTCGAGATCCCGAAAGATCTCGCGCAGCTTTTCCTCCAAACCCGCAGAGGCGATGAACTGGCGATACGCATGGGCCGTGGTGGCAAATCCTGTGGGCACCTGGATCCCTTGTGGAGCCAACTGTTGGAGCATCTCCCCCAGAGAGGCATTTTTCCCGCCCACCTGGGCGATATCTCTCAGCCCCACCTCCGTCAGTGGCAAGACCAAAGGCAGCTCTGACAAGAACTGAGGGTCTTGTTGAGGCCGGGATCCCACGGTTGCTCTATCCGACATGCCTCACCTCCCTGTGCGAATTGAACCCCTTGTCCTCGGACGATTGAGCCCATTGCAATCTGCAATCGAGAAATCGATGTTGTGGTGACATCCTCAGGACGATTGCGTGCGAGAGAAAGACTCCCTCTGGGCCAGAAGTCGGCCCGGCTTCTCCCGATGGGCTTTACTCTCACTCTACTGAGGTTTTTTCTCCGGCTGCGATGCCCAGAAAATCGGGAAGAAAGGGCTCAAAAGGGGATGAACCAAACAGGATTCTGGGAAAGCTGCCTCGGCGAAGTTGCCACAAATCTTTGCCCTTTTTTACTTCAAGCAAAAATAACAAACTGCCACAATGAAAAAAGACAGTTTCCGCAACAGGG
>NZ_JANSIH010000412.1:0-2463 GCF_047462075.1 Synechococcus sp. R55.2 | reverse complement strand
CACGTTTGAGGGGCGTGTGGCTTTGCCTTGCGAGTTCGAGTCTCGCCATCCGCATTACGCAATTAGTACGCGTTATTCATTAGTCCCTCTCCCAGAGAGGGAGAGGGGAAGCTGGCTTCGGCCTTTGGCACTATTCCCGAACGGCACCCTGCAGGCGTGCGCCCCAGGTGCGAGCAAAGCGCAGGTCAGCCCCAACCAGGTTGGCGTCGCGTAGATCGGCCCCCCGCAAGTCGGCACCGTACAGGGATGCAGAAGAGAGATCGGCCCCCCGGAGGTTGGCCCCCCGCAAATCCGCTCCCTCCAGGTAAGCGCCACTCAGGTTGGCTCCGCTCAATTGGGCCCGTCGCAAATTGGCTCCCACCAGGTAGGACTGGCTGAGATCGGCACCTGTCAAGATGGTGCGCTCCAAATTAGCCTCGATCAGATCGGAGCCGCTGAAATTGGCTTCCGCCAGATCCAAGTTGCTCAGCTCAATGGATCCCAGGCGGCAATTAGGACAGGTTCGGGAAGCCGTGAGGTAGCGCATGAAACAAGAGTTGTAGGTTGTGGCTGCGGCAGTGGAAGCCAAGGCCGCCGTGGTCAGCAGTGCCCAAATGGCGGGAACTTTGAGATTGAGGTTCATGGTTACCAAGCCTCGCAATTTTGAAGGTTTAAGTGAAGGGACACAGCAGAGCGGGGTTGTTCTGCGTTGGTCACATGATAGTGGCATCTGCCGACTTCGGCCACTCCACAGGTTTGTCTGGCCCACCTGATAACAAGCTCTCTTAAGGCGCGATGGCGTTTGGAGTCCTATCGTCCCGAAGCTGCCGGGCCGTTGCCAACACTGGGAAGGGGTGGATCTTTGAGCAGCGGCTGCACCCAATGCCAAGACAGTTGCCCCAACCCCACCAAAACCCCGAGTATTGCCGAGGAAGTCAGGACGCGATCCCAGCGGATTTCCCGCCAGTCGGCAGGGTTGGTGTTTGGCCTTCTTGGGTTGAGCTGGGATCCCTTCCCGGCAACAGGAAGCGGGCGATGGCGCAAAAAGTGCCCACAGCGGCGACAGCGATAATCGGAGTCGGGGTTGAGCCAAGAGCAGTCTGGGCAGCGGAGCATGGGAAGGCCAGGGATCCCATCCTGAAGCGGTGGTGCAACCAGTTACAGTACGCCGTCATGATGATAGTATCGAAGACTTCCAGGGTCAGCCTGAGGGGATCAATTCTGCTCAGATCTCTCTGGATTGTGGGCAAGATTTGGGGCATCTTCGGGAGAGACACTTACTACAGGATCCCTGTCTGGGCGAGAAGCCCCTTTCAGAATCGGTGAGCATTGATCAGCGCCCTATGCAGATCTACTTAGAAAACATCTGTAAGCGCTATGGCCGCCGTGAGGTGGTGAGCGACGTCAGCCTGAACATTCAGCAGGGGGAGATCGTCGGGCTGCTGGGCCCCAATGGGGCGGGGAAAACCACCACGTTCTACATTATGACCGGCCTGATCCAGCCGAACCGAGGCCATGTCTGGTTGGATGACCAAGATATTACCCACCTGCCCATGCATCGTCGTGCCCAATTGGGGATCGGCTACCTGGCCCAGGAGCCGAGTATTTTTCGTCGCCTCAGCATTCAAGACAACCTGCTGCTGATCATGGAGCAAACAGGGGTGCCCCGTCGCCTTTGGCAGCAGCGGCTCAACCAACTGCTGGAGGAGTTTCGCATCGCCCATGTCGCCCACAGCTTGGGCCTACAGGTATCAGGGGGGGAGCGTCGCCGAGCGGAGATCGCCCGTGCCTTGGCTGCTGGGATCCACGGGCCGAAATTTCTGCTTCTGGATGAACCTTTTGCGGGGGTGGATCCCATTGCGGTGGCGGATATTCAGGAGGTGGTGGCCAAGCTGAAGCAGCGGGGCATCGGCGTGTTGATTACCGACCACAACGTGCGGGAGACTCTGGAGATCACCGATCGCGCCTATATCCTCAACGACGGGGCAATCCTGGCCAAAGGCACTTCTGCTGAGTTGGCAGCGGATCCCTTGGTGCGCAAGTATTACCTAGGAGAGAAGTTCCGCCTCTAGCGCCAAGAGTACAGAGCCCGCAGACGTTGGCTTTTCTTGTGTTGGTGGGTCTGCATACGGGCCAGCAGCTCATCGAGGAGGGCGACCGCCTCCAGCAAATACTGGCCCTTGTTGAGCATCACGCATTCGGCGCAGGCGGACATCACTGCATCGGAAAGCTCGGCTCGTGAGGGCAAACCCTCCTTGGTCAGTTGATCCAGCACCTGGGTAGCCCAAACCACCGGCACGCGGGCTGCCTCACAAATCCACAGGAGTTCCTCTTGGATCTCGCCTAAGCGCAGCCAACCCATTTCCACAGCCAGGTCGCCGCGGGCAATCATCACCCCTAGGGGCCTGCGGTTTGCGGCGGTCGCAATGAGGGCAGGCAGGTTTTTCACGGCCTGTTGGCTTTCGATTTTGAGGATCAATCCCA
>NZ_JANSIH010000411.1:0-2463 GCF_047462075.1 Synechococcus sp. R55.2 | reverse complement strand
CTTAGCAGGAAGCAACCGGTCGTTTGTTTCACCTTGACGGTGAGATAAATGACTACGCGTTGCGGAACAGTAGGTAACCTCACTGCCATTCAAATGCCGTGGCGGGCGAAAAATCAAACCTTGGCCCAATGGATCCCTAGCCACGATAGCTGAGTCGCCTGGCAGGAGATCGAACCTGACGGCGTTTTCTGCGCCAGCGTTTCCAGCGGGAGACCATCCAGTCGCTTAGGCTGTGGTTCACCGATCCCAGTTCCAACCCCATCCCAATCCAAAAGAGCATCTCGGCGTGAACTTGCAGCAATTGCCAGAGATCGCTGCCCCACACCCAGGGTTGCCACATCCACCAGCCCAACTGGGATCCCAGCCAAGCCCCCAGCAGGCCAGCTCCTCCTGCCCATAGGCTCAAGTACAGTACCCGCACGGCGGTGCCCACAATCGGCCCATGAGACCAAAAGGAGCGATGCCGCATCCACTTGCGGTAGGGCAGCCAAATCCAGCGCAAGAACAGCCAGCGTTGATACTGTCGGGAACAGGTGTCCAGATCTCCAGAAAACATCAGGCCGCTGAACAGATAGGCGGATCCCACAGCCAGGGCAACTGTGGTGCTGTTCCCCAACACACCGGCGGCTAGGGTGATGCCGGGGGCCGTCCAGAGGGTAATGCGATCGTGGGTGGATCCCAGCGGCATAAAGCCAGAGCAACAGTACACGACTGCGGCTCAGTCTACCCGCAAGCAAAGGAGAAAGCCTGCTCCAGCCCTGGGATCGCTCCGCCGGATCTTGAAAAACTTAAGCCTGCTGCTCCCCAGGGATCCCTCGATTCAGGCGATCCAACACCTGCAACTGTCGGTAGAGCATTTCAACCCGTGGCAGATGGATCCCAGCTTGTCGAGCGTACTGCAGTGGGTTGCCGAAGATCACCTGCAGTTCCAGAGGACGTTTGCGCTCATAGTCGATTTTCATGCTGGTGCGGTAGGGGGCCATTTTCTCGGTATTGGTGAGCATTTCTTGGATCAGGGAGTCGGGAAGCAGGCGATCACAAGCTGCAGCTCCCTGTATCACCTCCTGCATCAGCGTTTCCGCCAAAGCACGGGCCTCAGGGTCTCGAATCATTTGCTGAGTATCGGCATTGAACACCACCGAGAGGCCGTTGAAGGGAATATTCCAGACCAGTTTCTGCCAGCGGGCCAACATCAAATCTGGTGAGAGCGAAGTCGGGATCCCTGCCCGTTGAAAATCGGCTTGAACTTGTTGAAGGCGGGGCGTGATCCCTTGGGGGGCATAGCCAGGGCCGTATTCTGCCAGCAGCACCGAACCGTAATCCAGATGGTGAATGTGGCCGGGGCCAACCTTATTGGAGCTGATGAAGCAGAGGCCCCCCATGACCCGCTCTGGGCCAACGCAATCGGCAATCTCGGGTTCCACCCCCAGCCCGTTTTGCAACAAGATCACCACGCCATTCTCGGCCAACACAGGCGGGATCAAGTGCGGCAGAAGCGCATTTTGGGTGGCTTTCAAAGCCACGATCACCCCTTCGCAAGCGGGCATGTCCTCCACGGCTGCGTAGGCATTCACCTGGGGCAAATGAAAATCCCCCCAGCAGGACTGCACCCAGAGGCCGCTTTGGCGAACATGGTCATAGTCGCTGTGCAGCAGAAAATGCACCGAAAAGCCCGCCTGTTGCAATTTCGCCCCATAAAATCCTCCCAAAGCGCCCGTGCCCAAAACAGCGTAGCGGCGGGTTTCCGGCAACCAAGACATGGCAGTGAGTTTCGGCAGGTCATCCCTAAAATACCGCACCCCAGCGCCGGCTCAGGGTTTAATCTTTGCCGTTTTGTCTATCAACAGCACCCGCTCTTCTGCATCGGTTTCCCGCAGATGGACTCTCACCGTTTGCTCCGGTTCTGTGGAAAGCTGACAACCGCAGTAATCGGGCTGGATGGGGAACTGCCGGTGACCCCGGTCGATCAACACCGCCAATCGCACCCGTTCCGGTCGCCCAAAGTGGTTTAGAGCCTCCAAAGCTGCTCGCACGGTGCGACCGCGAAAGATAACATCATCCACCAGCACCACTTCTTGGCCGGTCAGGTCACGCGGCATTTCGCTGCGATCGGGGGTGCGCAACCCGCCGGCGCTCAAATCGTCGCGGAAAAAAGTGATGTCCAGCTCCCCCACTTGGGGCGGGATCCCCAGCAGAGTGGCAATCCGATCCCGCAGGCGGTAGGCCAGGGGAACTCCCCGGGTGCGAATGCCGATCAACGTCAACTTTTGGAGGTGGGGATGATCCCTGCCGATCGCCTCTGCCAGACCCTCGATCAGCCCGGCCAACTGCTCCGCATCGAAGACCTCGATCTCGGACATGGATCCCTGTCGCCCCCTCGCCAATCGCGGATCTGGTCTGTAGAAGACTTTAACAAAACGCGCGGAATTCCCCACCCTCTGTAGGGTGGGGATGGATAGCGCC
>NZ_JANSIH010000410.1:0-17044 GCF_047462075.1 Synechococcus sp. R55.2 | reverse complement strand
ATACGGTTACAATCAGAAAGGTTAGCACCTAAATATTCTGGACTGAGGGATCCAGCGAAGGTGGCTCTATCCCAGGGCGCGGTTCTGGGAGCACGCTTTGAGTCCCATTTTGCACAAGGAGTTGGCGTGAGGGTATTCGAGCAGCTACAGCCGGCACAGCGGCGCAACTTGGGCATTTTGTTTGTGGCTGGGCTGCTCTTTTGGGCCAGTTTATCCTCGCTGCTGCCCACGTTGCCTCTCTACGTCAGAGATGCCGGTGGCACCAGCCAGCAAGTGGGCTGGGTAATGGGGGCCTTTTCGATTGGGTTGCTGGCCTTTCGCCCTGCGTTGGGTCGTCTGGCGGATGGCCACAGCCGGCAGATCGTGCTGCTTATCGGCATGGGGGTGGTGGGGATGGCCCCCATAGGATACTGGCTCTCCGATTGGATCCCATGGGTAGCGCTGGTGCGAGCCTTTCATGGGGTTAGCATCGCCGCTTTTGCCACGGCCTATGTGACTTTGGTGGTGGATTTTGCCCCAGAAGAAAAACGGGGCGAGATCCTGGGCTACATGAGTTTGGTCAATCCGATCGGCGCAGCCATTGGCCCTGCTTTGGGCGGCTTTTTGCAGGAGTTTGCCGGCTATGGCCCTTCGTTTCTCTTCTCTGCTCTGCTGGGGTTGGTGGGCTTTCTTTGTACCCAACTGGTTCGAGAACAGCGGCGTGAGCATTGGGGATCCCTGCCGATGGATGGGGCCTTCTGGAGCTTTCTGGGCAGCCCGAAGGTGCGCTCCCTCGCTTGGGTGATGTTTTTGGTGGGGTTGGCCTTCGGCACCCAGACCACCTTTGTGGCCTTGTTAATCCAAGAAGCCGGAGCTCCCCTGAATCCAGGTCTTTTTTATACGGCAGTGGCCTTTGCCAGCTTTGGAGTGCGCCTGCTCACCGGTCGCGCTTCCGATCGCTATGGGCGGGGGCCATTTATCTCCCTCAGCTTGGCCACCTATGCCTTGGCAATGGGGATCCTGATTGTTGCCAACAGCACCGGCGCTTTTCTGGCTGCTGGGGTCGCGGTAGGCTGCGGTTTTGGGACTTTGATCCCTCTCATTTCTGCCCTCGTGGCCGATCGCTCGGAGCCGGCGGAGCGGGGTCGCCTGTTTAGCTTGGTGATGTGCGGGTTTGATTTGGGCATTGGCCTGGCGGGGCCCCTTTTGGGCACCTTAGCAGCGGGATCCGGCTATCGAGCCATGTTTGGCTATGCGGCTCTTCTTTCCTTGGCTTCCTTGGGTTCTTTTCTCTTCTTCTCCAATGGGCGACCGGGGGACTCGCTGCGCTTTGCCTTAGGCCTGGGGCCGGATAGCTCTTCGGTCCATCTAGAGGGCGGCCGCAATCGGCTTGGGTCGCAAGAACCCGACCCTCTGGAGCCGCCGGATCGGCCCGCTCCGCTGGAAACGGGATCCCGTTCATAGATAGTTCCATACTCAGATCCCCCACACCCCGTCAAGAACTGAGGCTCAAGCCCTCTGCAGTTGCTGCCAACCAACCGGCCCATTTCTGGAAACTTGCCTTATCCTAAGCTGGAGTTGGTGTACAAAAAGCAACTCTGGGCACGGGCTATGGAAGCGCGGCATTGGCTGGCCCTGATGGGATCCCTGGTGGTCAGTGCCTTCTGGGGATGGGTGGAAGCCGTCTGGGGGGTGACAGTGCGAGTGCAATTGGCCGATAACACTGCCCCTCTGGTGGTAGGCGTTTCTCTCCCTGCCCAACTGATCAACGGTCGGGGAGAGGTGCTGGCAGATCTGCCCCCTATGCAAGGGTTTTTGGCTCAGCCCAGCCCTCAAGGGGTGCGTCTGCATGGGGTGGTTGACCCGGTGCTGTTCATCGAACCTCAGGAGGGTGGCCTGGTGGCAGTGAATGGCCGCTGGTACTCCGGCAAGGTGCTCTTGACCGGGTACAACCTGGTGATGGCCATCAACTACGTGGATCTGGAAGACTATGTGGCCAGTGTGGTGGATGCAGAAATGGGATCCCGTTTTCTCCCAGAGGCCCTAAAGGCCCAGGCGGTGGCGGCCCGCAGCTACGTTCTTTACCATCGCAATTCCCGCGGTTGGTTTGATGTGTTTAGCGATACTCGCTCCCAGGTGTACCGAGGGCTTTCCCAGCGGTCGGCAGCCGCCCTGGAAGCAACACAAGCCACCCGTGGTGTGGTCATGGTGTATGGGGGTCAGTTTGTCAATGCCATGTACAGCGCCAGCAGCGGCGGCCAAACCGTCGGGGTGAGTGGGATCCCTTATTTGATGAGCTTGCCGGATGTCAGCCCCTATCCCAAGTTTGGGCATGGCATTGGCATGAGCCAGTGGGGCGCCCAAGAATTGGCCCGCCGAGGCTGGACTTACCGCCAAATTTTGGCCTACTACTACCGAGGGGTCAGCTTTGCTCGTCTGCCGGAGTGAGACCTTCAGTGTCCTGGGTGTCTCATCCCATTCGCTCTGTCTTGTCTGCGTCGAGTTCCCTCTGGGCCGCCGCTTGCTGGTTGCTTCTGTATCGCTGCAACTGTTCCTCGGCCAGTTTGGCGTGCTGCTCAGCCAATTCTGGGGGAGTCAGGATCTGAACGTTGCCCATGAACCGGTTGACCCAGCGCATGAATTCCCCATGAGAACGGGGGGGAAGCCGGACTTGGTAGTCCAAGTACTGACCCTGTCTAGAGGGGGTCAAGATCTTCTGGCTGGGGTGACGGTAGCCTCCCTCGCGGATGAACGGAATGGTGTCGCCGTAGAAGCGGACGGTAATCTCCGTGAAGGGAAGTTGACCAGATAGCTCCTGGCGTTGTTCTTCTGGTTCGCCCAGGAAAAGACCCCAGCCCTGATTCAGGAGCTCATGGACTTGTTTAAGTCGTTTCAGTTGTTGAGAGCGGCTGCGGGGCGGGTGAGAGAGAACCTGGCACTGATCATCGAAGCGATCCAAGCGGCCGATCACCAAATGCTGGGTATCAGATTGCTCGTAGGCTAGATACCAGGCAATGTCGTAGTGAATCAATTGCAGAGGCCAGATGGATTTGGATCCCTGTTGACCCTGCTGGTAAGGATCTGAGGAACGGCAAATCTGAATCGCCTGCCCCTGGAGAATGGCAGCTTCTAGGGTGTCGAGGGCGCTGTAGAGGGTGCGGACAGCCGATCCCTTGCGGCTGACTCGGGTGGGATCTGTGGGGATGATGGAGCGGTTGAGCTGGGCTCTGACCGGGTAAAAACTCTCTGAACTGTGGCTTTTGCCCCAGCGGCGGCGGACAATAGCCTGAAAGGCCTCTTGGGCTTTGGGATCCCGTTGGTAGGTGGCCTGGGAGTGGAGGGCGCTAAGGGCGGTGTTGAACTCCAGTTCGGTCATGGCGCTGGAGCCGAGATAGTAGCCCCAACGATACGTCTGATCTCCGAGAATGCCGTAGTATCTCAGGGTTTGCAGATCTTTGTGCAGAGTGTGGGGAGAACAAGGAGGAAGAGCGATCTGTTGCTGGGCAGCGACAGCGTGCAGGTACGAGAGAAGTTCTTGCAGGCGGGGGGGAGCCTGCTCATCGCGACCTGGAAGATTTGACGCGTTGAGATGGCCGACGCCGGGATATTGAGCCAGGGTGGCGATCAGGCAGAGCAGACGATCAAAGCTTTGGGGATGGGCGTAGGCTTGCGAGGGGTGGAAAGTCATGGGGAGGGATCCTTTCGTCAGGAGCACACCGTCACGAACGGATCCCGTACCAGAAGCCTTGCTCTGCTTTTTCGCCATTCGCATCTTTCCTTACAGCATTCTTGGGCCTGACTTTTAACTTGAAGAAGGCTCCATCCTGCTTCCACTTCAGCTTCAATTTTAGGCTTCTGGGAGTGGCCTTATGGGCAGAACACTTTATGTGTCCCAACAAGATTGCTACCTCAGCCTCGACCAGGAACGACTGGTTGTCAAACGAGCTGGAGTTGTTCTTCAACAGGCTCAATTGCCCCACCTGGATCAGATCTTGATCTTCGGCCACGCCCAAGTCACAACCCAACTGATCCAGAGTTGCCTAGAGCGCAACATCCCCATCGCCTACCTTTCCCAGATGGGGTACTGTTATGGTCGCCTGCAGCCCGTTCAGCGGGGGAGTCGTTTTCTTCGGGAAAAACAGATTCTGCTGACCCCTTTTCAAAAATTGGAGGCCGCCAGACAGATCCTCAAAGCCAAGCTGCACAACTGCCGCGTACTTCTTCTGCGGCAACGCCGCCGCAAATCTCAGGTCAGCAGCGAGAAAATTGCTCAGCTCCAGCAACTCATTCAGGCTATGGATGAAGCTACAACTCCAGAGCAGCTCATGGGCCTTGAAGGAGCTGCCGCTGCCGTCTACTACCCAGCGCTGGGGGAGTGCCTCACCTCTCCTGGCTTTGAACTGGTGACGCGCACTCGTCGTCCCCCCCGGGATCCTGTCAATGCCATGCTCAGCTTTGGCTACCAGCTCTTGTGGAACCACATTCTGCTCCTGATTGAGCTGCAGGGCTTGGATCCCTACCAGGGATGTCTGCACACCGGTCACCACAATCACCCCTGCCTGGCCTCGGATTTGGTGGAAGAGTTTCGTGCCCCAGTGATTGATTCTCTCGTGCTGTGGCTGATCAACAGCGGCGTCATGGATCCGATTGAAGACTTCACAGATGAAATCGAGGGGTGCATGCTCACCCAAGAGGGCCGAACCAAAGTTCTGCGGGCCTTTATCCAGCGGATGGAGGACACGGTGCAGCCGGAAGATCCCGTCAAGGGTGCGCGGGAAGAAGAGATCCCTCGCTGGGCCGTCATCAACCGGCAGGTGCAGATCTACAAGCAGTTTGTAAATGATCAGATCCCTGTTTACTTGCCGTTCCTCATCCGCTGAAGAGATCTCACATGCAGCTCTACGTCATCACCTACGACATCCCCGACAACAAACGACGCAAGAAAGTCTCTGACTTGCTTGAAGGCTATGGCCGGCGGGTTCAGTACAGCGTCTTTGAATGCCGGCTGGAGCAGCATCAGTACCAAGACTTGAAACGCCGACTTCAACCTCGTCTCTATTTGCCGGAAGACCATATTCGTTTCTATCCCCTCACCGACCACACCCTGGCCAAGGCGGAAAGTTGGGGTGGGCCAGAGGTGCTCTCCCCGCCAGGATCCCTTGTTGTTTAGCAATATGAACTATTTTGCCGTTCGCGTTACCGGTGGCAGCAGGATATAGGTATCTGTTTATGCTGTTGTTCAAGTGTTCAGATTGCTTCTTTTGGAGGGAGTGGAACTCATGGAAAAAATGTTTTTCCGCCGCAAACTGTTTGCTCTGCTACATGATCCCCAGCTCAAGTCTTTGTATCAGTACAAAAACGGCAAAGGCCCTTGGCAGCAGGTGGCGGAGTTGTATCATCACGGGGCAGAGCTGGAGGAGTGGTGGCAGTCTCATCAGGGGGTGATTTCAGATCACATCGCTGCCGCCTCAGATCGATTAACCATCAGAAACGTCTATAAAGATGCGGAGCAACTGGGCGGGCTTACCCAAGTGGAAGTGCG
Source organism: Synechococcus sp. R55.2 (assembly GCF_047462075.1). Taxonomy (NCBI): domain Bacteria; kingdom Bacillati; phylum Cyanobacteriota; class Cyanophyceae; order Synechococcales; family Synechococcaceae; genus Synechococcus; species Synechococcus sp. R55.2. The sequence goes on along the minus strand of NZ_JANSIH010000410.1, from coordinate 11,523 downwards.
TCACCCTCTGTCGGGAGAAAAGCAGGATATCCAGATTTGGAGTCAGCTAACGGAAGCGCAACTGGAGGAGATCCAAAATCGGATCATCCCCTATGAGCAGGTGCGCCATGCGGATCCGGAAAAAGCCTTCTGGTGGTTCTGGCGGTTTTATCCCCAATTGGTGGTTCAAGAAACTGGGATCAGCACTCCTGCTGCTCTTTTGTTGCCTGCCGACACCCGCATCCCAGACTGTCCCATCCACGATCACAACAGTATTGTCTCGGCGCTGGCCGGAGCCCTATTCCCGCGCGGGTGGAAACCCTCAAATTCGGTTTCTCATGCCGATCTCTTGTTGTTCACCTTCTCGCCGGTGCAGGAGTTTATCAAATCCTCTAGGAAGCTGTTGGATTTTTGGTCGGGATCCTATCTGCTGCACTACCTGAGTGCCCGCCTCTGCTGGTTCATTGCTGAGCGCTATGGGCCGGATGCGGTGATCACACCTTCTCTGTGGGGCCAGGAGATCATCGATGCCTGGATTCTGAAGAAGTTTCCGGAGTTTGAGTGCTATTTCCGAGAGATCGACCGGCTTGATACCCGCAATGGAGATGCCCAGGGATCCACTCCTATAAGTCGATTCAACGATTGCGTGTCCACCAGCCTGAGCACTGCCGGGTTTCCCAATGTGATCACAGCTCTGCTGCCCAGAAAAGAATCCAAAGCCTTTGCAGAGGAACTGGACCAGGAGATGCGCAAGATCTGGAAAGAGATCGGAACTAAAGTCCGGGATCATATCCGCGAGAGATGTATCCAAACCCTCAATGATAGAGGCTCGGAGATCTGGAAAAAGATTGCCCCAACGATGGGTACGACTGAAGGCTCCCACATCAACTACCAGAGAGAATTCGAGAAGTGGAAGCACCCATCCAATTGGGAATGGAACAAGCTCTGGAATGCTCAACTGGATCACACTTGGGAAAGCTACTGGACTTCGGTCCCCCTAGGGGATCCCGACAAGCCGTTGCAGGCAAATACCAAAGATCCCGGCTACACGTTATGGAAAGAATCTCAGCAAACCCTAGCTCAAAGCCGATTTGAATTGCCGACCAACCCTGAAGAAAAAGCCTACGGAAATTTGAATGTGGGCACCTGGTGGGGCAGCTTGCAGGCGCGTCTGGGCCAGTCGATTCAGGCCATCAAAAATACCCGTACCTGGCAGGTCCCAGTGGCCCCTGGGGAGCGGTCTACCCTCTCAGGCATGTACAGTGCAGTTCACCCCAATCTGCTCTATCGGGATCGATTCTGTGAAGGGGCAGGGCTACCGGCGGGATCCCTGCGCATGTTCTGGAAACTGATGGCCGAAGTTTATCCGGGGCTTTTCAATGGCTCGGAGATGTTGAACGCGGTGGAACTGACCAAACGCATGGCCTGGAAGTACGGGGGCATTGCCGAGTCTCTGGGGGTGGCCAAAGAAGAGGACGATCTGGAGAACTTGATCCGGTTTCCCAACCTCAGCTCCATCGCAGCAGCCCGCTTTGCCCATGATGCTCCTGAAAAGGTGAAACTGTACTGGCAGGTGCTGGAGCAGCAGATCAGGTGGGATCTCCCTGAATATCGAGATCGGTTTGGATCCCTGACGCGCCGCCCCTTTCAGGTGCCGAAGACGGATGAGCGAATGATCCCTAATCCCCAACCCCTTTCCCAGAAGACGAGGGGAGAAGCACCCTACAACGGAGTGATGTTTTCCAGCAGGTGGCTGGTGGACGATCTGGGCCTTCAGGATCCTGAAGATATTGCCCTATTGCGAGAAGCCGTGGATCAAGCCCATCGACAGGTGGGGCTATCCGGGGGCAGTCCCTCTGACTGGTGGGCAATTGTGTTGGCCGATGGAGATAGCATGAGCAAGTATGTCAGCGGCTCCAGGCTGCACCCCTACGAAACCTACCTGGCCGAAGGAGTTGCCGATCAATTGAAGAAAAATGGCTTGGAGTGGCAGCAGCTTTTGAAGAATGTCAAAAAGCGCATGGGGCCGGCCACCCACGTGGGCCTCAACCGAGCCTTGTTGGATTTCTCCAATCGGCTGGTTCCTTACTTAACGGAAAAACGCTTCTGCGGTCGGGTGGTCTACAGTGGCGGGGATGATGTCATGGCTTTGCTGCCCCTAGAAGATTTGCCCGAATATCTCCTCTCCCTGCGTGCAGCTTGGTGTGGGAAAGCGGATCCCAAAGGCGAGTTCAGATCGCAAGGAGGATTTTGGCATCCCCAGCCGGGTCGAGATCTCTCCGGCCTACCCAATCGTCCCCTTTTCACCATGGGCGAAGGAGCCACCATGAGCATCGGCGTGGTGATCGCCAACAAAGGGATCCCTCTTCCCACCGTTTTGGAAAACCTCTGGGAGGCTGAGAAGCATCGGGCCAAAAAGATCCCTGGCAAGGATGGTCTTTGCTTCCGAGTCATTTACCAATCCGGGAATACCTTGGAGGCCCTGATGAAAGGGGAACTGCTGGAGAAATGGTGGGCCTGGTTGCAGCAGGGGCCGGAACTGGATCTGGGGCCTGTACTGTATCGTTTGGCCGAAGAATTGCCGCTGCGCTGTGTGATCTCTGCAAATAACAAGCTGTTTGAGCTGGCCACCACCACCATTTTGGCGCGACGAGACCGAGCTGAGGAGCTGAAGTCCGTTCAGGATCCCTTGGTGAACTGGATCAATGCCTGGGAAAGCTGGGCATTCGAGTTGCAAAGCGAGTCAGAGGCTCTGGGCGCCACTCCGGTAGATTTGGCTAATCTCTTGAGATTCTCAGCCTTTTGGATAGACAAGAAAAAACAACGGGACGATTGGATCAAAAAGCCTCAGGAAATTGTTGAAGATTTATTTCCACAAGGCAGGTAATTCTCATGTCTGAAACCCAACTGCACTGGTATGCCCTAGAGCCTGTCGATGTGCTGCTCTTTCGCGAGAGCAAACCTTTTTCTCCTGGCGAGGGATCCTGGGCGAAAGGGTTATTTCCCCCTATGCCCATCACAATCTTTCAGGCCCTGCGCTCTGCCCTACCCTACGCTTCAGACAAGGCTCGAAATCTCAAGTTTCTGGGGCCGTTTCTCCTGGATGAGCGAGATACGCTCTGGCTACCGACTCCCAAAGATCTGTTGGCTACGGGTCAATCGGATCCCCATGCCGATCCAGACACGACCCCAGAAGACAACTTCGAAGAGAAAGTCCGGGGAGACCAATACTCTCGCCTACAGCCGGCTGAGGGGGATCCTTGGAAACCTATCGGCTGGGATGATCAAAAACTCCCGCCCCTGGTGCCCCCCTCTCTCAAAAAAGGGGAGTACATCAAAGGCCGTCCCCACCCCTGGATGCGGGCCTCGGCACTGAGTGCTTATCTCCAAGGATCCCTACCCCAGGCCGGCGACTTTCATGAGGATCCCTGGGATACCCAGGTGTTACCTCACATCGACATCAAACCCGATACCCGCCAGGTGAAAGATGAAGCTGGCTACTTCACCGAGGTGGCAACCCGACTGCGGTGGGGATGGCGATTGGCGGCAGCCATCAGTGCTCGGATCCCGACCACCACCGTTCGCCTGGGGGGAGAGGGGCATCGCGCCTTGGTCACGCCTCTGGAAGATTGGGATCCTGGCATCGATTGGGAGCGATTTCGGCAGGGGACGGGTCGGGTGGCTTATCTCCTCACTCCGGGCCTAGCGCAGCCTGAAGCGGATCCCCGTATCTATCAGGCTTACCCTTCCCAGTGGCAGCCTTATCTGGCAGGATGCGCTACGGATCGGGCCTTGCTTTGGGGTGGAATTTCTGCGGTTCGGCGGCAGGGCAGTGAGCGATTGGACTTTGCGCTGCTACCCCAACGGGCCTTCATTCCCGCCGGTACGGTGTATCACTTTAAGGGGGATCCGCCACCGCCAAGGCAGCTTGTGGGTAACCCATGCGCCCAGTTGCAGACTTTTGCATCGTTGAATTACGGCACACTTTTGTGGGGGATTGTGAAATGATTCAACCTGACTTTCGCGTTGGCTATCTTTACAGCCTTGCCCCCATCCATTGCGGTGGAGAAGGCGACCTAGGCAACATCCTGGAAATTGCCCGTGAATCTCACACCAACTTTCCTTACATCCCAGGTTCTTCTTTGCGAGGAAGCCTGCGGAACGAGGTAACACTTCAAGATCCAACAATTGCCGATACTCTCTTTGGACGAGAACTCCAAAAAGATGGCCAAATGGGGGTTCACCAAGTCTGGTTTGGAGATGCCCGTTTATTGTGGGTGCCGATGCGCACCATGTCTCTAAAAGGATCCGATTCCGTTTTCTGTTGGGTAAGTTGTCATTCTCTACTGCGAGATCACGCCTTGCTGTGCCGTCAGCCTCTTCCAGTTCTGCCCAAAGCCCCTGTAGGAACAAAACCTGGCGTTTATGTTGTGGCAGACGCAGAAGTGCGTGTTGAGAAACTCCCTGAAGGGCAGACCTTCTCACTGGCCGGGGAATGGCCCGCTGTTTTACAGGGGGATACCCAAGCAACCTGGAAAAATAATCGGATCATTCTTCCCGATAGCGACTTCCAGATCCTCATGGAGCACTCCCTTTGGACACAGATCCGCAACAAGATCCAGGAAGATTCGGAAGGAGCCAATCAGGTAGGCTCAGCAGAGGTGTTCTGGACAGATGTGTGCATTCCTCGTGACACGATTCTTTATTTTACTTGGGGATATAGCCCCCTGCCCCATCAGCAAGATCTCACCCAAGAACATGAGATTTTGATCAACATTCTTCAAGGTTTGTTCCAAGTAGGAGGACAAGCCAACGTTGGACGAGGCTGGGTTCAAGGATGGGTCTCCAATGCTTCTCCGCCCGCTCTACAAGCCAAATCTGAAAACACCGCAGGAGTTTAAGGATGTCGAAAAACAAGTACGCCAAGAGCTCTCCTAAGCCCGTTCCTCCAAATCCCAAATTGGAGAGCAAAGCTATATCTTCCAACCCGCCAATAGACAGATCCCCTGTTCCTACGTCGTCTGAGCGACAACCAACAGGCGTGCGCCCGGAGCATATCAGCCTGCTAGCCTATAAACACATTCAACAGTACATGAGATCCCAAGGGAAAGAGTTTCTTTCTCAGGAGGATCTTAATGCGGTACTCCGACTTTCTCAACACCTGAGAGTTTTCGGCCTGCTCTCGGCCATAGGATACGTTAACCAGTCCAATGCTCAAGAAGGTAAGGTGAGACAGAGAACAGTTCCTGTCTGGACTTCTTTATTGGGGCAACTGGTTACCGAAGATAATTCTCTAGAGCCCAAAGCATTAATGCAGAGGATCCAAGCTCTGGCAAGCGACCAACCTGTAGAATACCTCGCCCTTTGGAGACGATCTTTAATCTTGGCGAATCACTGGAACTTTTGGGCCAGAGCTTATCTTTCAGGAGACACGAATGGAGAAAACACTGATGTACACGGGGCCGCGTCTAATTAAGCTAATAGCTCAGCAACATCAAAAGCGAGCCACAAACCTTTTTCGCCAGGGAACCTTTACCTTGCGTTGGCGAGCAAAAGTGGGATCCTATCCTCATCCCGATGTGGAAACTCTTGTTTCAGCAGGGGAACCCTGTGGGCCATGGCGGCCCCAAAAAGGTCGGCCAGAGGATAAGCGCAATGTTGGCGAAAACTGGGAACTTATGCCCGACTTGCCTCTCAATGGGTACATCCCGGGTTCTTCAATCCGAGGGATCGTCCGGGCCTGGGCAAAACAACAACCGGAGCGGATCCCCAAGATGGAAGCTCTCCTTGGATTCCAGAAAGAGACTGTTATCTCGGCAGGAAAAATTCAATTTCTCGACGCTTGGCCTCTAGAGCCCACCCGTTTAAGCCTCGATATTGTCAACCCTCAGCAAAACTTTCAGGTGTTCCACCAGGGTCAAGGCACTCCTTTATCGCTCTACACACTGGGCAATGGTCAGGGACCCATTGATTTTCTCGTGGCTATCCAGGGCGTTCCCGGCGCAACTGAAGAAGAAGTCGATGAGGTCTGGTCATGGGTTCAACAAGCCTTAAAAGTCTTGGGGATAGGTAGCCGCACGGCCTCTGGATATGGTCGGATTTCGATCCCTAACCACAAGGGATCCAGACAGTCAAATGAAAGCATATCAAGTATACTCTTTAGATTCCATCTCTCCAGCCAGGGTAATGCGGGCCCTAACATGAGAACCCTGGAGCTGCGACCTTCGCATTGGCGAGGATGGCTTAGATCCTGGGCATTGCGATTCTTTCTGGGAGTTATGAGCCAAGAGAATGCAGAGAAGACAGTGAGTGAGCTTTTTGGAACCCTAGAACCCAAGTCTCAAAAAGGGTGCATAAGGCTGGAAATGATCCAGGGAGATATCTGGGCACGCAAGTCGAAAAACTCCCCAACCTTCTACTCATGGCAGGGAGAACTTAGAATTGAAGCTCCCAAAGAGATCCTCATGGGAATCCTTCTCCCCATTGTGCGAGTTGCAGTGATGACCGGAGGAGTAGGGCGAGGTTGGAGAAGACCACTTCACATTTTCATGATGGAAAGAAGAGACAACTCTCCTGCAGCCCGAGGCAGTCACCTGACGCTTGATATCAAAATTAAGGGTGAGTACAGGGTGTTTGGAATACGTCTTGAACCAGAAAAATGGAGGCAAGTATACGAAGAGTGGTATCAAAAAGTTGGACAAATCTGGCCGGAACGTTTGCTCAGTGGATCCCAGAATCCCAACTGTGAGGCATTTTCACCCAGCAGTTGTGCCGTATTCGCCGTCCCTGGCCCTGAACAGGATCCGGTTAATGCTTCAGATTTAAGTTGGGTTGATCCCAATGATGCAGAAAGTACGCGAGGAGATGGTATGGGGCTGGTTTATCAACAAGATCAACGCAGAAACTACAAGCGAAACCCCGATCTTGGCGGAGATGCTGCGCGAGGCAGTGCCCATTGCTCTTGGGTGACGATTAGGAGACACAAGATTAAGCACAAACAAGCTGGTACTCAATGCCAGGAAGTGGTCTGCTTATTCATGGGAGGTGTCCAAGCTGGCTGCCAGCATGTCCGTTCCCAGTTTCTCGATGACTTATCTCGAATACAAGGCAGTCTCCATCTCTTTGGTCTGAAGCCTGAACAGCCTTGAAAAGATGATCTTTTTGCTCCTTCTAGACTGATCTCGAGGAGATGAAGTCTGATATGCTCATCATTCCCACTCGCTCACATCTTCCCGAACAACGGGTCATTTTCCATCACCTTACCTGGGATCGCTACCAGCAGATCCTTCAGGCACTAGGAGAGCACCGTTCTTCTCGCTTGATCTACGACCGGGGTACTCTGGAAATCACCATGCCACTCGAAGATCACGAGTTTTTGGTCAGGATGATTGATCTCTTCGTACGCATCCTGGCTACTGCATACTTAGGACAGATTAAAACTATGGGCTCTACAACTCTTAATTATCCCCATATAGAGCGAGGAGCAGAACCTGACAATGCCTACTACTTACAGAATCAACCTAAAGTCAAGGGACGCACTGTAGATTTTAGCCAAGATCCGCCTCCAGATCTGGTGGTGGAAGTTGACATAACCCACAGTACTATCAACAAGTTAGCCCTCTATGCTGCCATAGGGATCCCTGAGTTGTGGCGGTTCAATGGTGAGGAACTGCGAATCTATCAACTTACTGCGCAAGGCTACCAAGAGTTAGAAATCAGTCCTAGTTTTCCAGGGGTTCCCAAAGACAGACTCTACCAATTCTTATCAGAGGCTCGAGAGAATGAGATTCAGGCTGAACAGAATCTACGCAACTGGATCCAGGAGCAAAAGCTATGATTGCCCATTCTCGCTCCGAAGCTTCTGTCAACTTGCCCTGAAAGACATCTATGAGAAGGTGAACTTTGATCCTAAGTGAGGAACTATGGCTACTCTGATTGCTAACATTGGCACCTCTGATCTGACAGTAAAAATTCAAGGCTTTGAGTACTACATTCCTGTGGGCTTTGACCGAGATGAACCAAACGAAGTTGCCGAGGATCTAACAGAAGACGAAAAAGTGATATGGGAAAGAAGTAGTCGAGAAGACTTTGTTGCCAATGGACTCTGTAAAGAGCTGGGTGTAGAGGTTAGAGGTCAAGGCAGGAATGCCTACAGCTTCCGCGAACTAACAGAGAAACTTCTTGCCGCCTATCAACGGGAGCCCGATTTTTGGCAGGAGCGCATTCGACCTGGAAGAATCTGGGGGGTAATCCATACCGCCATTGAGGAGTTTTCAGTTAAAAAAATCAACATTTTTGTTACCAATCAAAATCCCCCTCAGCATCAGGATACTTGCTTCTTGTTCGAGATCATTAAAAGGTGGATTGAGAGACATTTACAGCGGGAGGATATTCTCTTTCTAAAGCGAGTGATCCCTCAGAACGTCAAACCTAACCAACAGGATCTTGTCCTCAACGAGTATTATCGCTTCTTTGTTGACGAGATTGATTCAAACGAGGTGGTTCTTGTCAGTACTAAAGGTGGAACCCCTCAAATGCAGACAGCCCTTCGTCTGCAATCAATCACTGCTGACATCCCCAAGCTGCTGTTTCTGGATCCGGTTCTTTCAAAGCAGAAGGTGCTTCGAGGGGAGCCCTCGCCTTGCACTCGGACTTCATATTGGCAATACCAGCGGACACAGAAATATCGCGTTGTCATGCAACTGCTAGAACGTTTTGACTTTGCGGGAGCTTGTCAAGTTCTCAAGAGCTGGCAATCCATTCTGTCTTTTCAAATTGAGCAGGGCGTAGTAAGCAAATCCCAGCTACATTCCAGCAGGAAACTGGTTGATGATGCAATCAGAGGGTTACAAGTGGCAGACTCACTCATGAACTTAGATATCGAGGCTGCCAGAGCTTCCAAGAAAGAGATGAATCTGGATATAAGTTTGGATCTAGACACTCGAATCAATCAGGCCATTGGAAACCACAGTATTTTGCTTAACTTATATTCCCAATGCAAGATATACAAACAGAATCAGCAGATCTCCCATTTTCTTTCAAGAATGTCTTCACTTTGTGAGGAAATTCTCGATGAAGTTATCGAAAAGCTTGGCGGTCGTCAGTACCTGAAGTCAGCTACTGTGGGATCCCGAGTTGAGATTCGTGAAATTAAGCGACTGCTGCCTCAAGATCAGCTTGGCTTGCTGGACTCTTTAGATTATTTCAAAGATGGAGAATATGCAAAGATTCTCTATCGTGCGAGTAAGCTTAGTTTTTTGGCCATCCTTCTTGCCATCCGCAAGAATGTAGGGAAGAATGGAGCCTGTGAGGATAAATCCTTGTCAGATCTAAAAGAAAAAATTGATAGCCTAGAATTTTGGATCCGCAAGCGCAATGAGATGATCCATGACAGTCAGGGATTTTCTAGCAACCGCATCTCTGAATTAAATAAAGAGGCGAAACAGAAAGGAGCCTGTCCTTACGAAAATATCTTGAAAGTTTTGGCTGATATTCTTATATCTCCTCTTTTGAAGCTGCCCAATATCGATAAGCAGCGCCTTATTACAGATGATGATCTCTACCTCTATACCGACCTAAAGACCTGGGCGAGGGAGAGACTTCTTCGAGACTTGCGTTCTTCCTGAAGGAGAACAAACTGATGACTGTAAGCTCTTCCTACTACAACCACATTCTTATCGGGATTCCCGCTAGCGGCAAGTCAACACTGGCAAAAGTCTTAGCCGCAACTTGGCAAGGTTCTCAAGTTGTTAGCACCGATAATATTCGTCAAGAGTTGTACGGGGATCCCTTAATCCAGGGCAACTGGTCGGAAATTGAGGATTTGGCTCTTGCTCGGATTCACAAGGCTTATCAGCAGGGCCAAGTCATTATCTACGATGCTACCAATGCCTACCGTTCCTGGCGGCTGGATCTGCTGCAAAAGTTGCCCGGCGCAAATTGGATTGGGTGGCATCTGACCACTCCCCTAGAGGTCTGTAAGCAGAGAAATCAGCAGCGGGATCGTCAAGTGCCAGTCTCTTCGATGGAAGCAATGGCTCAGGCATTAAAGACTTTTCCGCCCATACCCGCAGAGGGATTCCTGGATGTACTGACCTTAGATTTATCTGGATCCCTGCCTACCCAAGAACAAATTCTCGAGAAAGTCAGTGGTATTCCTCGCACCTTGATTAACCGTCAGAACGCCACTCGAAAGGCGACGCTACACGGCTACTCTCGGCTGCTTGACTTTGAGCGCTTGCTCCATCTTCTGGCTATTTTGATCCATCATCCCGGCAGCACCCTGGAGGAAATCACCCACCGGATTGCCTCTGAAAAGGGATCCGTGTACGCCGATCCTGAACTGCTGTCTGAAGATCTCATCTGGCTGAAGCAGAGTGGTTTGCTCTGTCACGCCGGCGAGAACAGTGCAGGGGAGCAGCACCAGCTCTTGGTTCAACCCGAAAACCGGCAGCCTCTGACCTTTGCCACCCACGCTTATTCTGACTGGGATAGCTTCAGCCGCTTGATTTATACCATTCGCCTGATTTTGACCCAACCCTTCCACTTTGATCCCGAGCTGGGCAGCTTGGAAAGCTTGAACCGTGAGCTCCAGCAACAGGGTTGGGTGAAAGGGCAAAACAGAGATGCCATCCGTAAGGACATCGAAAAGGTCTTGAAGCCCTACCAGATTTTGCCGTCTTTTCCCATGAAGCGAGGCTACTTCACTCACTCTGGGATCTTCAGTCGCCATGAACTCAAGCAGATCTACCGGCTTTTGCAGGTGAGCACTCGCGCTCTAGAAAACCCTTGGGAGCAGGCGGTTTATGAAATGGTGGAGCAGCGTATGCGCCTCAGCCACATCGATACTTCTGAGATCTACCCCACTCGTCGGCTGGGCAATCAACCCATTGTGGATCCCGCCTTGGCTCCTTCCGGTACCTTGGCGGATCGCCGTGGCTTGCAGGTGGTCGAGGAAGCGATGGAGACGGGGGAGCTGCTAGAGGTAAAGCGTTTGCCGGGAGCCACCTTCCCCGGAGAGGCTGTGGAGAGCTTTCGCATCTGGCCCCTGCAACTGGTCTTTCATCAAATCGCGTGGTACCTGGGCTGCGAGTATCACAGCCCGAAGAGGCAGGGACTGATGCGGTTTGAGCGGATGGATCGGCTCTTTCTCAACCGGCGACATTGTGCAACGCGCTCCCGCCAAGAGCAGTTGGCTGCTCTGGAACGCCTGCACAAGCTCTACGATGTCAGTGCTGGGATCTTTTTGGGCAATGACCCGCATCTGCAGAAGCAGATCCTCAGTCGGGATCCCAATGAGCGCCGCCAAGCAGAAGTAACTCTGGAACTTTGGTTTAGCGACCGGATCTTCCCCTTCGTGAGCGAGGGCACCCGACGCTTTAAGCACCAGCGTATGTCCCCCCGTATTTCCGGATCTTCGCGGCCTAGATCTATCTTCAACTTGCCCCCCACGGGAGACAGTCGGTTTCCCCACCGGCTCAAGGTGGTCTTGCCCCTTTGGTCCCTAGAGGATGTCGACCACAAGCGCTGGCTCTTGGGCTTTGG
>NZ_JANSIH010000409.1:0-17332 GCF_047462075.1 Synechococcus sp. R55.2 | reverse complement strand
GGGCTACTGAAAGCCCGCTCCGTACCGCTTAGCGGTCGGAGCCGGGTAGTTTACGCAGCCAAGCGGGATCCCTCGTAGCCAGGCCAAGGAGAAGCAAGCACAAAAAAGGCAGGGTTAACTTGCCCCTGCCGAGAAGATCGAGAGTTGAGAGCTTGCTCTCGTTGTCGTAATCGTTGCATCAAGGCGCGGTTCCGTTTGTCCAGTTGGCGCTTGCGTGCCGATCCCCCACGACCGCGACGGTTTCTGCCCTGATGGCGAGGAGATTCATGAGATTTCAACAGCATGGGATTCCCCTGATAAACTAAACAGTCCTGCCTGATTCTAAACGAAACCTCAGCAACTGGCCACAAGACCGGCAGCGCAAGCTGCGGCATTTGCGGCTGGGGATAGGCCGTCTTTGTCAATTTATTCGCATCATTCGGCATGGAGGACTCCTTGGGACAGCCAGTCTTTTAGGCGGTGGGTAGCCCGGCAGTCATCCTCGTTGTAGATAAGCGAGTGCTCCAAATATCTGCGCTCCCGAGTTTCCAGCCATTGGCTATACCAATAAATGGACTGGGCGCCATTGGCATCAGGCAGACGCCACTGAAACCCCAACCAGCGGGCGATGTTTTTCAGGGAATAGCTCTCGATCGGCAGCACCACCGAGCGTTGCACCCAGGCCTGTAAATCCACAAAGCGCTGCAACAACTGCCGCAGCTGTCGGGGATCCGTGCGGTATTGCTCCCCCAGCCGTCGGCAGGTCTGCACTTCAAAGCCGTGAAAGTGGTAGATGGGAGCGTCAGGATAGCGTTGTGCCAGTTGCAAGAATTGCTCCCAAGCTTGCCTTTCTTCCCGCGGCTCGGCGGCCAGGCAACTGTGATAGCTCGCAACCTTTTTCCCCTCGGCTTGCTCCACCACCAGCAGGCCCAGCAGATAGGCGACGTTGTGGCGGGGATCCGCCTCGATATCGAAGTACAGCTCTACAGGTGTGGTGGGCAGGGTTTGCGGGGGGGATTGAATCCAGAGGGGCTGCCGGCTGAGGGTGGCACGGGCTTGCAGCTGCAGTTGCAGGGCCACGCCGGATCCCAACTTGGGAATGGCTTGCAACCTATCCAACTGAGCGTTGGCCAGGGCTTCAATCGAGTGGATCCCCGCCTCTTGCAAAAGGGGATAGCGGGATCCCGTTACGCCCGGCAGCAGGCTGAGGGGTTGAGCGGCGGCGTTCAACTGGCGACAATGCTCCCGCCAGTGGCAAAGATGGCAGCGGCTGCGGGCCATGAACACCTGCGGTGGTTCCGGCTGGTTGAGGGAGTGCAGGTACTCCTGCAGCAATTGCCGCACCTGTGCTCGTCGGCGGCTCAGGTGGACGGGGTGCCACTTCCCATCTTTCAGGATCAAAATGCCCCGCTTGGGAACGTTTCCCTGCAGGGATCCGAGCAACTCTGCCTGCAAAGCCAGCAACAATTCGTATTCCGGTTTGGGGCGTTTGCCGATACGAATATGAACCGGCAGGTAAGAGGATCGGGCGGCGTGGCGACTTCTGCCAACGAGAGCGGGATCCCGAATCAGCAGATCCAGGGAGCTGCTCACCCAAACTGAACGTCTCTCTGGAACAGCTTCAGGCGGCAACGCAAGAGCGGGCACCATCTCGCAGTCTTCTGGGGCAGGGATGGGATCCCTTGGAGAGGAGGAGTGAGGGACAGGTTCAGAAGCAAGCTGCAACAGCTCTGCCTCAGCAGTACAGTTGAGATCTTCCTGCGGTTGCCAAAACAGCTCTGCGGCAATCCGTCCGCCGTAGATCCGCTCCGCCCCGTCGGCCATGGCTGCCAAGAGAGCTTCATTGCCCGGCGCAACCCGTTCTCCGGGGAATCGCTCAAACACAGCGGCTGCCAGGGCTTGGCGATCCCGCCGCCATTGCTCCAGCAGGTTGTCCGGCGGCAGCTTGGCCTCTTGAGGGCCAAAGCGATCCAGGTAAGGCAAGCGTCGGCAACGAAAGAAAGCAAGCAGCTCCTCAGCCTCAACAGAACCCTGTCCTGCTGCTGCAACCTGGCACTCCAACGGTGGAAAACCTCAGCTCTGCTGCCATTGTGGCACGCCCCCAGGCTGCCTTTGGGATCCCTCAAGACTTGGGATCCTGAGTGGGCAGGAGATGGGCAATAATGCGCTCAATCGTCTCAGATTGGCGACGAGCTGTATCGGCTTGCTGTTGACATATCGTCTTTAACTCTCCCAGCCAGGTGTTGTGCTCCTGGGATATCAGCACCTGTTGTTGAACAATGGCTTTCAGATGGGTCAGGTCATCCTTGACGAAGCTGACGGTCTCGGCCAAGGTCAACACAGCCCCAACCAGGCGATCCAGCCGGAAGTCAATTTGGTCGAATCGGTCTTTGCTCTGCATTTTCCTTACATTGGTTAGTAGAGGTTATCGGTGGGCGCTGAAGGGAAGTCACTTCACCAAGAAAAAGCCCCAAGCCGAACAGTCAGCCCGCTCAAGCTTGTGTCTTTATTGTTACCCATACGTACAGATACGTACAGATATGCCATGAGCTATCCAGCCCAATTTCCCCTTCCAGAGTCTGTACAGGTGTTGTCTTGGGAGTGCGGTTCACCCTTCAGACGCAATGTGTACTATTTTGCAAGATCCAGAGAAAAACCCCAGAGAACGAAATCACAGCCACGCAAAAGCTCAAGAGACAACCTAGACTGCTGCCAGCAGCAGGGATCCCTGATAAGACCTGCAGCTTGCTGACACGGCTGGCGTATGCTGGAGAATAAAGATTTCTTTACACTTTACCGGAGCGGACTGTGACAGCTCTTTCGACGGCCCCAACCTTGCCCCAAACCAAGACGGTGGCGGTGGAAATGCAGGGGGTGTGGAAGCGCTTTGGGCAGCAGGTTGCCGTTCAAGATTTGAGCCTGCAGATCCCCCAGGGGGAAGTGTTTGCCCTGTTGGGGCCCAACGGCGCCGGCAAATCCACCACCATCCGCATGCTTACTAGCCTTACCCGACCCAGCCAGGGATCCATCCGGGTGGGGGGGTATGACGTGGTGCGGGATCCGGTGGCGGTGCGGCAGCAAATTGGCGTAGTTCTGCAGCCTATCACCCTAGAGGCAGAGCTGACCGTTTGGGAAAACCTGGAGTTCCACGGGCGTATGCACCACATCCCCAACCCAGAGCGGCAACGGCGCATCGATGAATGGCTGGAGTATGTGCGGCTGGCGGATCGCCGGCAAGACAAAGTGAAAACCCTCTCAGGGGGAATGAAACGACGCTTGCAGGTGGCCAGGGTGTTACTGCATCGCCCCCAGATTTTGTTTTTGGACGAGCCCACCGTCGGGTTGGATCCCCAGGCGCGGCGGCTGTTGTGGGAGATCTTGCGGGATCTCAATCGGCAGGGCATGACCTTGCTGATTACCACCCACTACATGGAGGAGGCAGAAGAGCTGTGCGACCGCATCGGCATCATGGATGGGGGAAGGTTGATCGAGTTGGGCAGCACCGAGCAACTGCGGGCCAAGTATGGAGAGGCCCTGCTGGTGCGATCCTGTCCTGGCCGGGAGGTGGAGTACACCTTTTTCCCCAGCTTGGCGGAAGCTCAGCGGCAGTTGGAAGCTGAACCTGACAAAACCGGCCTCATGGTGCGCCCGGCCAACTTAGAAGACATTTTTGTGCGTTTGACAGGCCGCCGCTTGGATTAACGGGCCCTCACCCCTGGCCCCTCTCCCAACGTGAAGAGGGGAGAGTTATTTGGGGGTTAAGGTTTTTCCTCTCCCTATCCCTCCTTCGGAGCGGGGGGCTCGAACTTGTAGCCAACTCCGCGCACGGTGCGGATCAACTCCGGTTGGCTGGTATCAGTCTCTAGTTTCTTGCGAATTTGGCCGATGTGGACATCGACCACCCGTTCATCTCCCTCGTGGTTAAAATCCCACACCTCTTGAATCAGCTCAGCCCGTCGCCAAACCCGCCCCGGATGTCGAGCCATAGCATAGAGCAAATCGAACTCCAGTGCTGTTAAGTTGATCAGGCGCTGCTCGCGGATGACTGCTCGGGTTTCCGGGTCGATTACCAAAGAGGCAAAGGTCAAGACCGGCGCGCTGGCAACTTCGGTCTTCATGCGTTGCCGCCGCAGAATGGCTTGCACTCGCGCCTGTAACTCCGGCAGGCTGAAGGGCTTGGTCAGGTAGTCATCTGCCCCCAACTGGAATCCGTGCAACTTATCAGCAGGGCTGACGCGGCTGGTCAACATCAACACGTACACGCCGGTCTCTTTTTGCATTTGCTGGCAGAGATCGTAGCCGCTCACATCCGGCAAGTTCAGATCCAAAATTACCAAGGCCGGCTGAAAAGCGCGCAACTGCTGTAAGCCCTTGGCCCCCGTCATCGCCACCTCAACCGAATACCCCTGCCGCTGCAAGTACCGCTGCAGTAGAGCACAAATGCTGGGATCATCATCGATGATGAGGATGCGTGACATGGCAGCTTGGCACTCTCGAAGTCAGCAGGAGACAAGGTTGCAGGGCGTTGGGGTGTGGGGATCCCTTCGGCAGCTCATGGGCAACAATCGTGCAGAGGCGATGGGCCCTCGGCTCGCGGGTGAATAAAGAGCCCTCTCAACAGGGCAAGCTTGACCCCAACCTCGGCTGGAAAGGGCCACAGGCGCAGGCAATTCATGAGTGATTGAACACCTAAATCTTATTTCAAGTCTTTACGTGTGGGGTCGCGCGGGGAGTTTATCCTTGCCGAGGCCGCCCTTCTCTCCAAATTAACGGAGGCTTATCCAAGAATCTTGGGCATTATCTTACTGAGTTGCCTGAATGGCAGAGGAAATCCGTCAAGCAGATCCTTGCACCTGGAGTTAATCTGGAAGCCGTGGCGCTTCCGTTCCTGTCTCGAGGTCTGGCCTTAGTGTGGGCGGTTTATCCCGGAAGCTTATGTACACCAATCCCGATGAAGTCTTCCGCAAAGATGTCTGGTTGGCCCTCTTCACGTGGGGGATCCTAGAGTTGGCTTGTTTCGTGATTATCCCCTTTACCGGAGCCTACGCATTCTCGCAAGTGGAGGCTTGGCTGTGGCCCTCTTTGGTTTTGGGGCCGGTGGGGGCGGTGGTGGTGGCTTTTTGTTCTAAAGTGGTGCTGGCTGCCAACAACATCCCGGATCCCAGGAGAAAACAAGCCCAGCGGCAAGTGGCTCAGGTGGTCAGTCTTTTTGGCTTTCTGGGCTTGGCATTGCCCCTCCTTCTGGCAGGATGGGTATTTGGCCGAGAGATTTTGACGACCGACTGGCAGAATAAGTTCACCAACACCAATAAGTAGAAGCTAATCTCCGACGCCCTTGCCCTCTGGGGTCGCGTCGCCCCGTCAGCGTTGCGGTTCCTCTGCACAGGCCTAGCAAGAGCGCTGCGGAACACGATACATTGGGATGCAATCACGTCAGCGTTGCGCAGCAGTCGTGCTCTGGCTTTCGTAAATCCCCGGTTTTGACGGGGATCCCATCTTCTCTGCGGATTCTTGCCTGCAGCATTGCGGGAAGGTGTTTCGGATGGCTAACTACCCGATGCGAGGCCGTTCTTCTCCTGCTTCTGGCGGTTTTCCCTTGGGCACCTTGGTGGTGGTGAGTGTCTCGGTTGGGGCTCTGGCCGCCTTGGCTTGGCAGTTGTGGCAGCTCGTCGCCCCCATGTTGGCCCCCCCTGCCCCGCCTCAATTTCCGCAGGCGGTGCGCTTGGATCCCTTGCCCCGCCCAGCCAGTTTTCCCTCTCCCCCCTCTGGCCCTGCTGCAGGCACTGTTGACCCTGAGGGATTTCCCCCCGGCAGCCGCGGGCGGGTGATCGAGCCAATTGGCCTGGCAATCCGCAGCCAACCTTCTGCCGATGGAGCCTACCAAGGGGGAATTGTGGTGGGGGAAACGGTGACGGTGTTGGAGTACAGCGCCGATGGTCGTTGGCAACGGGTGCGGCGGGAGTTGAACGGACAAGAGGGCTGGGTGCGCGCCGGCAATTTGGGCCCTGTGGATGGTGCTTCAGCTTCAACTTCTCCAGCTCCCACGGTTGAACCCAACCCTGAATCAACTCCTTTGCCGACTCGACCCCCCACGGCAGCAGTGGTTTCCCCAGGTGAGCGGGGACGGGTGATCGAGCCCATTGGCCTGGCGCTGCGGGCCACTCCAGAGCGGGAGGGAACCTACATTGGTGGTGTGCCCATGAACGAGGTGGTGACGGTGCTGGGCCTCAGCGAAGATGGCCGTTGGCAGCGCATTCGCCGTCAGAATGGGCAGGAAGGTTGGGTGCGGGCGGGGAATTTAGCGCAGGAGTAGCCCTTGCCATAGGCATAGCCCTACAGATGCCCTGGTGGGGGATTGTAACACCAGGGAAGCCTGTGTTTCGGTAGAGCAGTGCCGTTTGCGTCATCGGGACCGAGTCCTTGGCAGGGGAACTGGTGAAACACACTCCATTTCGGCTTGGTGCTTCAACAAGGGATCCCTGGGGCAAG
This sequence comes from Synechococcus sp. R55.2, assembly GCF_047462075.1. Lineage (NCBI taxonomy): Bacteria > Bacillati > Cyanobacteriota > Cyanophyceae > Synechococcales > Synechococcaceae > Synechococcus > Synechococcus sp. R55.2. Next base: position 10,864 of record NZ_JANSIH010000409.1, on the reverse strand, counting down.
GGGTTAGCTTTACCCTTTCTGGCCCTTGGGTTGGCCTTCTCTCTAGGCGCCTGCCGACCGGCTTCTAACGCTGGAGCGGAAAAGGTCAGGCAGGAAGCACCCCTAGCCCAAGCAAAGGCAGAGATGGGTACTCTGGAGTTTTGGGCCAACGGCGAGGACTTCATTCGGGAGGGGTTTGTCTCCAAAGACGGCTGGGAACTGAGCTTTGAGCACGTGTACGTGACGCTGGCGGACATAACCGCCTACCAAACCGATCCGCCCTTTGATCCGGAAGGAAATGCAGATTTGCTGGCACGGGCATTGGTCAGCCTCTCCGGCCCCATCACGGTTGATTTGATCACGGCTCCCCCGGCGGAGCGGGCCTTACTGGGATCCCTAGAGGCACCCCCTAGCCACTACAACGCCCTGGGGTGGCGGCTGGTGCCAGCACTGGAGGGGCCGGCAAAGGGCTATTCCCTCTGGATCGAAGGCCAAGCCCGACCGACAAAGGAAGGGGCTGGGGAGATGCCGTTTGTGCTCAAGTTCAGCCCTGAGGTGGCCTTCACCTGCGGAGAGTATGTGGGGGAGGAGCGCAAAGGCTTTGTGCGCGTCGGCCAGGTGGCAGATCTGGAGGTCACCTTCCATTTCGACCACCTGTTTGGAGATGGAAGCTTGCCCCCCAACGACAGCCTCAATCAAGCAGCTCTGGGGTTTGCCCCTTTGGTGAAGTTGGATCCTGTCTCCCTGGAGCAGCGGCTGGCCGCGTCAGCGGCGCGGAGCACTGGGGGGGGATCCGACCTTCTGGAAGTGGACTGGGGGGATCTGCAGGAGGGATCCCCTGCGGCTAAGGCCGCATTGGAGCTCCTGCACCACTTGGGCCATGTGGGGGAAGGCCACTGCCGCGCTGCCTCTGGCCCTGCCCAGACAGAGTCTTCGCCCTGAAGTCTTGGCTTTTCTAAGACCGGTCGCCTGCAGAGCGTAGAGATTGTCGTCTGTCCTCAGCTAACCAATGAACCGAGTCTGGCCAAAACTTTGGATCCCTTCCTGCCGACTGAGCCTGATTGCGGCGTCGCGTCAGCGATGCGGAGCACGGTTGAGCTTGCTGGCTTTCGGCCTGCTCCTGTCTGCTCCCGCTTGGGGCCACGGGGTGGAGGCCTCTTGGCGGGCAGTTCCCGCTTTTGAGATCCAGGCCCGCTACGATTCTGGGGAACCGATGGGATCCGCCCGGGTGACGGTATTTGCGCCGACGGATCCCACTACCCCTTGGCAGGAGGGACAGACGGATGCACAGGGACGATTTCTGCTGCAGCCGGATCCCAACCTGACGGGCCTCTGGCAGGTGCGGATTCGCCAGGCGGGGCATGGGGTGTTGGTCAACGTGCCGGTGGGCGAGGAGTTCCCTCAGACAGAAGGGATCCCCAACGGTTCCTCACCCTTTGGGCCTTTGCAGCGGGGGGTTATGGCCGGTTGCGTCATTTGGGGCTGTCTGGGCACAGCTCTCTTCTTCTCCAGGCCCCGTCAATCTGGTTACGCAGCGGTGGAGAGCCCACCGGTTTCGGGATCTCCAGGGTCAGGAATCTCAGGCTCCCAGGCTGGCTCCTCTGCTCTGGAGTAGGACTGACCATGCACATCAGCGATGGCATTTTGCCAGCACCGCTTTGGCTAGGGGGTTATGGCATCACCGCCCTGATCACCAGCTACAGCTTGCGGCTTCTCCGTCGCGCCGGCGTTGCCGAGCAATGTCCTTGGTGGGAACGGGATCCCCGCCATATTGCTACGCAACGCTGTCGCGACCAGTTGCCCAAAGCGGCTTTGCTCACGGCTGTCTTTTTTGTGGCCTCTTCGATTCACCTGCCCTTTCCCCCGGCCAGCCTGCATCTGGTGCTGAACGGGTTGATGGGTCTGATGTTGGGGGCTTTGGCCTATCCGGCGATTGTAGTGGGCTTGTTTTTTCAGGCGGTGGCCTTTGGCCATGGGGGCCTGACCACATTGGGCATCAACGCCGCCATTATGGGGATCCCGGCGCTCCTGGCCGGTGGGATTTTTCGGGCAGGCCGTCGGGTGATGGGGGCCGGAGTGTCTGCCTTCTTGGCGGGAGCGGTTGGGGTGGGTCTAGCAGTGCTGTTGTTTTACGGGGTGGTCATGGCTGCTGTGGTTGACGCTGGCAGCGGGATCCTCTCCACAGAAGCCGGTCGTCTGGCTCTTGGGAGCTTGGTGGTGGCCCACATCCCCCTGATGGTGGTGGAGGGGTTGTTCGCCAGTTGGGTGGTGCTGTTTTTGCAGCGGGTACAACCGGCGCTGCTGGGAGAGTATGGCAAGAGATGAAGCCGGCTCAGGGATCCCTTGCTGCTGGCGCGGTCAACAATCCCATCCTCACCCCTCCAAACCCCTTTCCTGGCTGCACCGGTGGCAACCTCTGCCCAAGGTGCTGGGCCTGATGGCGCTGATGGCGGCTTTCGCCTCGGTGAGGTGCCTGGCCCTCTTGCCGCTCATCTGGGCGCTGGTGGCTGGACTGTGGAGCCTGTCGGGATTGCCTTGGAGCCTCGGGCTGAGGCGGCTGGCAGCCCCAGGGCTGTTGGTGGCAGGGTTGATGGGGATCCTTCCCTTCTGGGCGGGGGAAACCATCCTGTGGCGCTGGGGATCCCTGGCTCTGCGTTGGGAGGGGCTGCAGATGGCGCTTCGCATTGGGGGGAGAGGGCTGGCCCTATTTGCCCTCACGATGCTGCTGCTGGAGACCACCCCCACATCGGAACTGTTGGCAGCTTTGCGGGCCCTGGGGATCCCAGACCTCCTGCTGGAACTGGCCTGGCTCACCCAGCGCTATTTGCAGGAGGTGGCCGCTCAGTGGCAGCAGATGCAACGGGCAGCCCGGCTGAGGGGTTGGCGACCGCGGGGATCCCTGTGGCGTCCTGGGCCGGCTTTGAGGCAAGACCTACCCTTCCTGGCTGCTTCGGTGGGCACCCTGTTGGTGCGCAGCTACGAGCGCTCGCAGAGGGTTTATCAGGCTTTGCGCCTGCGGGGCTACGGACGGGCACCTCTGTTTTCGACGGCGGCTGGCGGGGATCCCTACAGTTGGGCGGCCACCGCGTTGGCCGTGGCTACGGCTCTATTGCTCCGCAACGCTGATGCGGCCCTCAACTAGAATAGATAAGCCTCTGGCAAGCTGCCCCCTTTTTGATGCTCAGTCCATGAATGGGTTAGAAGCGACCGTCTCCAGTTTCCCATCCGTTTCAGCGGTGCAGCGTACAAAGGCGTCGGTTGCCGTTTTACACCTGGGCTGCGAGAAAAACCGGGTGGACACCGAGCACATGCTGGGCTTGCTGGCTCAAGCAGGCTACCGGGTGGATGGGGACGAAGAGAGTGCTGACTATGTGATCGTCAATACCTGTAGCTTCATTGAAGCAGCGCGGCGGGAGTCGGTCAGCACCCTGATGGAGTTGGCAGTACAGGGCAAGAAAATCGTTATTGCCGGCTGCTTGGCGCAACACTTCCAAGAGGAGCTGCTGCAGGAGATCCCAGAGGCCGTGGCCTTGGTAGGTACCGGCGACTACCACCAGATCGTCCAGGTGATCGAGCGGGCGGAGCGGGGAGAGCGGGTCAATGCCGTTACTTCCAGCTTGGATTACATTGCCGACGAGACCGTACCTCGCTATCGCACCACCCATGCGCCTGTGGCCTACCTACGGGTAGCCGAGGGCTGTGATTACCGCTGCTCCTTCTGCATCATTCCCCACTTGCGGGGCAACCAACGCTCCCGCTCCATCGAGTCGATCCTACGGGAAGCAGAACAACTGGCCGAAGAGGGGGTGCAGGAGCTGATTTTAATTTCCCAGATCACCACCCACTACGGGATCGATCTCTACGGGGAGCCGCGCTTGGCTGAGCTTATCCGCGCCCTGGGCCAGATCCCCATTCCCTGGATCCGCATGCTCTACGCCTACCCCACGGGCATTACCCCCGCTGTGGTGGAGGCCATTCAAGAGACCGCCAATTTCCTGCCTTACCTGGATCTGCCTTTACAGCACAGCCATCCTGAGATCCTCAAGGCCATGAATCGCCCCTGGCAAGGGCAGGTCAACGACCGGGTGATCGAGCGGCTGCGCCAGGCGTTGCCCAATGCCGTGCTGCGCACCAGCTTTATCGTCGGCTTTCCTGGGGAGACGGAGGAGCACTTCCAGCATCTACTAGACTTTGTCCAGCGCCATCAGTTTGACCATGTGGGGGTGTTTACCTTTTCTCCCGAAGAGGGCACCCCTGCCTACCACCTCCCCCATCAGGTTCCAGAGGCTGTCAAACAAGAGCGCCGCGCCCGTCTAATGCAACTGCAGCAAGGCATTGCCTTCCGCCGCAACCGCGAGCAGGTGGGCCGAGTGGTACCTGTACTTTTGGAGCAGGAAAACCCCAGAACCGGCGAGTGGATTGGCCGCTCCCCTCGCTTTGCCCCCGAAGTGGACGGGGTGGTGTACGTGCGTGGGGAGGGCTCTCTGGGATCCCTGGTGCCGGTGCAGATCACCCACGCCGAGCTCTATGATCTCTTCGGTCGGGTGGTGGCAGCGCCGGAGGGTTTTAGCTGGAGCGGGCGGTAGCGGTGCAAAGCACTTTGGTAGGATCTTCATCCACGGGAGAGGAGCTGGGAATGACTACCCTTGGCGGCAGCGGGACCGAGTCTTTAGATGAGCTGAAACAGGCGGCAGCCCGGGCTGCAGTTCAAAAGGTGCAGTCGGGAATGGTGGTGGGGCTGGGCACGGGATCCACAGCCGCCTTTGCTGTCAGCGCCCTAGCAGAGCGGATGCAAAGCGAGGGTCTGCAGATCCTCGGTGTGCCCACCTCCGAGCGCACGGCTGAACAGGCCCGCTCCCTGGGGATCCCGCTGGCTACCCTAGAAGAGCAGCCGCGCCTGGATCTGGCCATCGATGGGGCCGACGAGATTGAAGTGGGATCCCTGAACCTGATCAAAGGGGCAGGAGGGGCCCTGTTGCGGGAAAAGTTGGTGGAGGCCAGCGCTGCCGAGCTGATCATCATCGCCGATGCCTCTAAAAAAGTCCCGCAGTTGGGCATTCGCTTCCCGGTGCCGGTAGAGGTGGTGCGCTTTGGCTGGAAAACCACCTTGGCGCGGGTAGAGGCTCTGGGGTGCACAGCCACCTTACGGCGGAATGCCAACGGGGATCCCTACTTGACGGACGAGCAGCACTACATCCTCGACTGCCAATTCGGCCCCATGGCGGATCCTGCCAAGATCGCCGATCAACTCAAAGGGACGGTGGGGGTTGTGGAACATGGCCTGTTCATCGGCATGGCCAAAGAGGCAATCATCGCCCTCCCGACTGGGATCGAAACGCTGCAACCCAGCTGACAACTTCCTATACCCAGTCGTGTATTGGCGTTGCCCAGGAACTGGGTTTACAGCTTTTTCCGACTTCATGGGAGTTCCGTAGCCAAGCGGGAGCCTTCCCACGCAAGAGATTGATTGACACTGGCTGTGGTAAACAACGCTGAAAAAAGCTGTACAGCTATCCCCAACTCCCCTCTCCCCCTGGGAGAGGGGCTGGGGGTGAGGGGGAGCGCTTGGGAAATGTCTCAATCGGGTCTGAAATGACCATAGACGAAGAGGCTGTAGGCGAATTGGAGTTTCTGCCCGATGCTGACCTTACGAACTGTGGCTGACCTGCTGCAAACTCCCCTGCAGGGGGATCCCCATTTGTTGGGTCTTCCCGTCCAAGCCATTTGCACCGACAGCCGCCAATTGCAGCCGGGGTCAGTCTTTGTGGCGCTGCGGGGGGAACGGTTTGATGGACACAACTTTATTCCACAAGCTTTGGCAAGGGGGGCCGTTGCCGTCATCAGCCAGCGTCCGGTGGCCGGGCCCCATTTTCAAGTCTCAGATACCCTAGCTGCCTACCAGCGCATTGCCAGAGGCTGGCGGGAGCAGTTTCCCCCCTCCGTAGTAGCCATCACGGGCTCAGCAGGCAAAACCACCACCAAGGAAATGCTGGCGGCTGCCCTATCCCGCTACGGCACAGTTCTCAAAAGTGAGGCCAACCACAACAACGACATCGGGGTTGCTCAAACCCTGCTCCAGATGCAACCGGAGCATCAGTTTGTGGTTCTGGAAATGGCCATGCGAGGCCCCGGAGAAATTCGCCGCCTGGCTCAGATGGCTCAGCCCACCCACGCCTTGATCACCCATATTGGCACCGCCCACATCGGCAGACTGGGATCCCGCGCGGCCATTGCTGCTGCCAAGTGCGAGCTGCTGCAGGAGCTAGGGCAGGGAGTGGCTCTGCTCAATGGAGAAGATCCCTTGTTGTTGTCCACTGCCGCCGGCCTGTGGTCGGGACAAACCCTTACCTATGGCCTGGATCAGGGGGACTTACGAGGAGAATGGGATCCCCAAGCCCAAACGGTAACCGTGGAGGGCCTAACGCTGCCGGTGCCTCTGCCGGGAAGGCATCATGCCCTCAACTGGATGGGGGTGCTGGCTGCTCTGTGCAGCTTGGGGCTGGATTGGGAGCGGCTCCGAGAACCCATTGCTTTGCCTACCCCTCTGGAGGGGCGCAACCGCCATCTCAAGCTGGCAGGAGATGTGGAAATCTGGGACGAAACCTACAACGCCTCGCCGGAAGCGATGATCGCGGCTCTACACCTGCTGGCCCAAACCCCGGGAAAACGGCGCTGGGCCATTCTCGGCCCGATGCGGGAGTTGGGAGAGCATGCGCCTCAGCTCTATGCAGAGGTGGGTCGGGCGGCTGCCCCTCTGGGGCTGGATCGGATCTTGCTCTTGGATCCCGAAGGAGAAATGCAACCGCTGCTCGACCAAAAACCGGCAGCCCAGACAGAACGCTGCGAGGAGGTATCCGAACTGCTGGAAATCTTGCTCCATCACGTGCAAGCCGGGGATCGGCTGCTGTTCAAGGCAGCGCGGGCTGTTGAACTGGAGCGGGTGCTGCACCGCTTTTTGCAGGAGTGGCAGGCGTAGGCTAAGCTAAGAAACGGCTGATGAAAAGCCCGCGTCCCTCTGTTGAGAGGGGCTTAGCCCAAGCCGGGCTCATTCCTCGTCGATAGCTGCCTTCTGTACGGCATGTACTACCACAATCCCTCTCTGCGCGAAGAACCCCGCGATCAACCGCCAACGGTGGTGCCCTCCCCCAGCAGCCTTTCCATTCTCGATTGGTTGCGCCAGGAAGGCCGGTTGATCGAGCAGCCCATTGAGGTCCCTGAGATGATTTTGGAAGAAGACATCGACGATATCGACGATTTGATCGGGGACGACTACGACGAAGACTTCGAGCCCGAAGAAGAATAGCTGCAGTTGTTGAATGCCTCTTCACCCCCTTTGCCCGGCACAGCAAAGCTGCCGGTTCTTAGTGTGCCGGCTCTTGCAATGAAAATGTAAATAAATGTAATAGATTTCTCGGCTTGAAAGGATCCCTTTTCAGGTCGTTGTGGTTGGCTGGCAAACGTACCGGAGTTGTTGTTGCAAATCTAAAAGCAGTGGAGCATAATCCCAAAATCCTTGCGTAGATTACGTTTCGCACGTTGAGAGTATCTTTTTCCAAGATTTTTTTGATTTTTAGGAACTCGAACAGGCTCCCCTACGTCTCTAAGGAATGTAAACCTAATCTTTACGAAGGGTTACAGCATATGATTCGCAATCTCTTCACTCTCTCTTTGGCCGTTGCCTCGGCCACCACGTTGGTTGCAGCCCCTATGGTCAATGCCAGCAGCCAGGGCGCGACTTCTGAAAGCGTGAAAACCGCTGCTGCTAGTAGAACCATTGTGGATGTTGCTGCTGAGGCCGGCTCTTTCACCACCCTGATCCAAGCTTTGGAGGCTGCCGACTTGGTGGAAGTGCTTTCTGGGGAAGGCCCCTTCACCGTCTTTGCTCCCACCGATGAGGCTTTTGCAGCTCTGCCGGAAGGCACTTTGGAGGAGTTGCTCTTGCCGGAAAACCGTGAGCGATTGATCCAAATCCTCACCTACCACGTGGTGCCCGGCAAAGTTCTCTCCACCTCTTTGGAAGCTGGGGAAGTGGTTACGGTCGAAGGATCTCCTGTGGAGATCTCTTTGGCTGATGGTGTCAAGGTCAACGATGCCAATGTGGTAACAGCCGACATTGAAGCTTCCAACGGTGTCATCCACGTGATCGACAAGGTGATCTTGCCTCCACAAGGGTGACCTACCAACGCCATGGATTCTAGGCCCTTCAGGGTCTAGCCCTCTGGCAGCCCCTGCTCTGGTGGCGGGGGTTTTGTATTGGGATCCCCAGCTATTCCGTTCTTTGGGCAAGGGATCCCCAATTTCATAGGTCGATGCCAACGCTGGAAGCGTAGATTGCCTCCACCGATACAGCGGACACCCGTTGAGGACGCACGATCATGTACTCATTGTCCATTTGCTTGGGCAAGGTGATGAACTCTTCGCCGCCCACCATGAGGTTGTTGATCAATTCCGTGTATTCTCTGGCTTCTTTGACCCGTACCTGCATGGTTTGTCCACCTTCCAGCATGATGTGGACAAGATATCCGTCAGGTTTTCTGGCCATGGATGCTCCTGCTGGGTGAACCGAAGGACGAGACGAGGGGTGTTCTTATGAACATTATTCCCCCTTTCGAGACCCCTAACCAACCCCTGACTCTTCCGTGAAATCTGGAATTGAGCTGCGCCAAACCGAATCCCAAGCCGTAGCATAGTGAAAGTGAAATGTGCCCATTTTAATCTTCCTCGCGCTCCATGCCCCATTTGCCTGATGTCTCTGCTGCCCACCGTGAGCTGGAGTGGAACGGAGTTCCTTCCACGCCGACAAACGACGCCCAACCCCTAAGCCGCCCTACTGTGAAGGATCCCATCACCGCCCGTTCCGACATCATCGCCGTCGGGGGAGCAGAGGACAAGGAAAATGAGCGCCACATCCTTTGGGAGTTCTTCCGCCGAGCGGGGGGAAAGTCTGCCCACATCACCATCGTGCCCGCGGCTTCTGGGATCCCGGCGGTGCTGGGGGAGATCTACGCCAACATTTTTCAGCAGATGGGGGCAGCCAGCCTCCAAGTTCTGGATATCCGCAGCCCGATGGAGGCAAGGGATCCCGATAACGTCGAGAAAATTCGCTTCTCCACCGGCATCTACTTCACGGGTGGGGATCAGGAGCGGCTGGCAGAGGTGCTGGCCCACAGCGAGCTGATGGAGGCCATTCGACAGCAGTGGCAGCGGGGGCAGACGGTAATTGCCGGAACCAGCGCCGGAGCTTCTGCGTTGGGGCAGCAGATGATCTCCCGCGGCTACAGCGGAGAACCGCCCACGCCGGCAATTGTAACGGTGAAGACAGGCCTGGGCCTTTTGCCTCGCGTCATCATCGATCAACATTTCCATCAGCGCAATCGCCTGGTGCGGCTGGTCACGGCGGTGGCCCACTATCCCCAATGTTTGGGTATCGGCATTGATGAGAATACGGCGGTGGTGATCCAGGCCAACGATGTGATGGAGGTGATCGGCTTGGGGACGGTGACGATTGTGGACGGGACGCAACTGTACTCGACCGTTCAGGAGGCGGCAGCGGATGAGTATTTTCGGCTGCACAATGCCCGCATTCACTTTTTGCCGCCGGGATCCCGATTCGATCTCAACACCTTGTCTCCACTCTGACTGCTGAAATGTGACTGCTGAAAACTTTGTCCTGCCGAGGCGGCTGGACTGGCGCAACCTCAACACCCTCTGGGGATCCCTGTTGGCCGAAACCTTGAGTCGGCTGGGTTGCCGTTTGGCGGTGGTGTGTCCGGGATCCCGCTCAGCACCCCTGACCTACGCCCTGGCCCAGCACCCCGACATCGAGGCGATCCCGGTGCTGGATGAGCGGTCGGCAGCCTTTTTTGCGCTGGGATTGGCCCAGCAAACCCGGCGGCCCATTCCCCTGGTGTGTACTTCCGGCAGTGCTGCCGCCCACTTTTTCCCGGCTCTCCTTGAGGCAGCCGAAAGTGGCTTTCCCCTGTTGATCCTGACGGCGGATCGGCCTCCAGAGCTGCGCCACTGCCGCGCCGGCCAAGCGATTGACCAGGTGAAGCTCTACGGCCATTACCCCAACTGGCAGGCGGAGTTGGCCCTGCCCAGCGCGGATCCAGAAGCCCTGGCCTACTTGCGCCAGACCCTGGTTCACGCCTGGGAGCGCACCCTTTACCCTTTTCCCGGCCCGGTGCATTTAAATGTGCCCTTCCGGGATCCCTTGGCTCCCATTGCCGATGGCAGCACTGCGCCGCTGCTCCATCTACAGGAAGATCCGGAGTTCGAGAAGACCTTTTTTCGTGGGGTTGCTCCTCCATGCACCGGCTCTTCCTTGCAGGCGGTGCGGAGCCCTTTTCAGACGGAGACGGTTTCTTTTTGGCAGGAGTGGCGCAGCTGTGAGCGGGGGGTAATCTTGGCGGGGCCGGCTCAACCGCTGGATCCCCAGCGCTATGTGGAGGCAGTGGCCCATTTGGCGACGGCTTTGGGGTGGCCGGTGCTGGCGGAGGGGCTCTCTCCCCTACGCAACTACGCTTCCCTCAACCCCTATCTCATCACCACCTACGATCTCATCCTGCAGCGGGATGATCCCCAGCTTTGGCCGGAGCAAGTCATCCAACTGGGATCCCTGCCCACCAGCAAAGCGCTGCGGCAAACCCTGGCCAAGGTTGCTCCCCGCGTTTGGCGGTTGGATCCCCGCCCTGAGAATGGGGATCCCCTGCACAACCCCACCACCCATTTGCCTTTTGCCGTGGAAGAGTGGGTCTCCGGGATCCCAGAAGCACCGGCCAAGCAAACAACTTTTCTGCAGGGCTGGCTGACAGCCGAAGCGCAAATCCGGACCGCCTTAGACCAGGCTATGGCTGACCTGCCGGAGTGGGTTGAGGGGAGGATA
>NZ_JANSIH010000408.1:0-2590 GCF_047462075.1 Synechococcus sp. R55.2 | reverse complement strand
TCTTTCCTCTATAAATTATTCTCTCTATCCTAACATAAGATCAACACGACCTAGGACACTGCACCCACGTCTGAAACGTTGAGTGCATACAGCGAAGGGCTTTTTCTCTATAGCCCAGGTGTCTCACCCTAACCTGAAACGACTACAACTCTTCTGCGGGGATGACAATGCCGGCTCTGGAGAGCCTGAGGTCGGGCTCAAGACAAGGCTAGGGATTACAGAAAGCACACTGAGCGGGATCCGCCCAAGGCTCTGCCACAGGCTCGGTGTGGGTGTGAGAACAGCGGGAACAGCCATATACCCATGCCTTGGTCACAGGGGTAGGGGCGCCACATTGACCGCAGGGCAGTCCAGAGACCGAGCGGATCCGCCAGTAGCCGGGAGTGCCGCAGGCCGGGCACAGGCTTTGGGCCTTGGCGATTAGGTTTTGGGTGGCGGCTGCGATAACCTGGAGCCGGGTTGGGTTGCACATGGCCCGCATGTCGGTTTCCAGATGAAGGCCCCCTTGCCGAGTCAGCATCTCCCCCACCACCTGCTTCAGGGTCTCTTCATCTTGGATTCCTTTGTGGATGACCTGAGGCTTTTCTGGCCGGTCGAGGGCAATCAGGGCATGCTGGGGAAAACCCGCTTTCTGGGCAAAGTCCAGCGCCTCTGCAAAGCTGTGTACCCAGCGATGGCCGAAATTGGTTTGGGTGCTTTCCGCATAGCCCACCAGCTCCAAAGGCTCTGCGCCAGGCTCATAAACCCTGAGCATGACCCATTCTTGGTTCCAAGGGATCCAGGGGATCTGAGGGTGGGGGCCAAAGGACCCCTCGCTGGCCAAGCCCAGAGCTTCAGGATGATCCTGCAAAGCCCTTGCAATCTTCAGGCGCAGAGTGTGGATGGGATCCCCCGGTCGGGGCCGCTCCCGCGAGAAGGTGCCCAGTTGGTCGGTGTCAAAAGTTGCTACTTGGACTTGAATCCCCAAATGTTCGGCCAAGAGAGGGCCGATGACCTGCTCTTTGCGATGCAGGGTTGCCAAGTAGGCGACCCGACCCTTCCATTGCATAGACTCAGACTTAACCTAGATCTGGCAAACGGATCCCGCAGCTTTGTGGCTCAGGCCAATTGGGGTTACTCAAACCAGGGGACTGGCCTCGAGCGGCAAGCCCAACTGGGCAACAGCCTCGGCCAAAGCCACCTCACGGCTGTCCACAAACCGCTCTGGGGGCAGTGGCAAATGTAGGTTTTCCAGGCGCTGCCGGATCCGGCCCTTGGCCCCAACAATCCACACCTGTTTGCCCCGATCCAGGGCCTCGCGAATGGCATTTTCCAGGGATAGCGTTGCGGAAACGCCCAGCATCGGCACATCCGACAAATCCAGCACCAAGGCTTGGCAGGAGGCCACCGCCTGATGTTGGCGGGAAATGGCTTGGGAAACCCCGAAGATCATCGGCCCGCTCAGGTAAAACAGCAACACCTGGCCGCGTCCCTGGCGCAGCAATTCCCTCTCACGGGGAGTGAGATCCACCGCATCATCGGCATCGGTAATGGCTTTCACCTCTTCGGAGTGGATCTCGCTGAGGCGTTGAATGGTGAGCAAGTTGGCCACAAACACCCCCACCCCTACGGCGGCGATGAGATCCACAAACACCGTCATGAACATCACCCCATACATGATGGCTGCCCCTTTGAGGGAGAGCCGGTGGGCCCGCTTGAGGAAGCTCCAGTCGAGGATATCCACCCCCACCTTGAGGGCGATCCCTGCCAGCACCGCCATCGGGATCCCTTGCGTGAGGGGAGCTGCAAACAGCACCACCATCAACAGAATGAGGGCGCGGGTGACGCCCGCCAGAGGGGTACGTCCCCCCGACTGGATATTGACCACCGTGCCCATGGTTGCCCCTGCTCCCGGCAGCCCTCCCATGAAGCCGGACACCAAGTTAGCGATCCCCTGCCCGATCAGCTCTTGGTCGGAGTCGTGGCGGGTGCGGGTGAGGTTATCAGCAATGACTGCCGTTAAGAGGGTGTCGATGCAGCCCAGCATCCCCAGCACCACCCCATCCAGCACCAAGTTGGCCAGGGAAGCAAAGGGCAACTGCGGCCACTGCAACTGCGGCAAACCGGTGGGGATAGGGCCAATGCGCCGCAAATCCCAATCGGCCATGAACAAGCTGGCCACCAGCGTTCCCAACACCAAAGCCACCAACTGCGGCGGCACCACCCGTCGCCAGGGCTTGGGATAGCCAAAAAGGATGGCAAGCGTCAGCAGCCCCAGCCCCAGCTCTGGCATCTTGAGGTTGAGCAGGTAGGTCGGCAGGTTCTGCACCGCCCCAATCACTCCCCCCTGGCTGGCGTGGCCCAAAAGCGGCGGGATCTGCAGCAAAATCATGATCCAGCCGATCCCGGACATAAAGCCGGAAATAACGCTGTAGGGCATGAGGGTGATGTATTTACCCAGTTTCAGGGATCCAAACAGGATCTGAAACAAGCCCCCCAGCATCACCACGGTGAAGGCCGGCCCCAGCCCCTGCTCCGGATAGCGGGCTGTAACATTAGCAACCACCGCCGTCATCATCACAGTCATCGGCCCGGTGGGTTCGGAGATGAG